>CAZTVJ010000403.1:0-7391 GCA_964616935.1 uncultured Acidimicrobiales bacterium
GCGTCGGACCCGCCCTCCGAGCACGTGCCCACTCGCCGTCGGGCCGCCGTCGAGAAGTTCTCGGAGTACCTGGACGACCTCGCCGTCTCGACGTGATCCTGCGGGCCTAACGGTCGAGCCGCATCGGCACGTGGGTGATGCCGTCGTCCATGAACTCGGGGCCGGCGACGGTGAAGCCGTAACCCTCGTACCACGACCGTAGGTAGACCTGGGCGTCCAGCACCACCACACCGGTCGTGCCCGTGAGAGCGGACTCCACGAGCCGTGCCGCCAGGCCGCGCCCACGGTGCGTGGACGCCGTGACGACCCGGCCGATCCGCGTGGCGTCCCCTTCGGCGAGCAGCCGCAGGTACGCCACCGGCACGCCCCCGTCGTCGATCCAGGCATGACGGGTGCCGGGCTCGGTGTCGCGGCCATCGAGGTCGAGGTAGGCGCAGGCCTGCTCCACCACGAACACCTCGGCGCGCAGGCGCAGCAGCGCGTACAGGGTGGCAGTGTCGAGCTGGGCGAAGGTGGCCCAGTGGACGGTGCTCATCCCGGCGAGAAGGTGCCCGTGGCGATGGCGCCTGCCAGCTGCAGCTGCGTCAGGCGGTCGATCGCCTCGCGGGGATCGCTGCCGTCGATGACACCGGAGGGCTCGCCCAGCGCGTAGAGCGTGACGAAGTATGTGTGCGTCCCGGTCGGGGGGCAGGGCCCGCGGTAGCCCACGGTGCCGAAGTCGTTGCGGGCCTGGGCTGCTTCCTCCGGCACGCCGCTCTGGGGAACCTGACCGACGGCCGGGTCGAGCCCCGTGACGACCCAGTGCACGAACTCTCCTGCATCCGGGTCGGTCATGGCGATGGCCACCTCCGTGGTGCCCTCCGGGAGCGAGGACCATCCGACCGCGGGTGAGACGTCCTGGCCTCGGCAGCTGAACAGGATCGGGATGGGCTCGCCGTCGAGCCAGGGCAGCGAGAGCACGGGGCCTGTTGCCGGCGTCGTGTCGACCGCCGGCCCGGACGTCGTCGTGACCAGGATCGATGCGGTCTGATCGGGCGAGGGTGGCCGCAGCGTGCGGCCGTCAGTCGAGCAGGAGGTGACGGCGAGGAGTGCGCCAGCCGCGGCCAGCGCGACGGAGGCGGGGCGGAGGCGCATGGCCCGACACCCTACGGCTGCGGCCGGATCGGGGAATGGCACACTTCGTGGCGGTGAACCGCACGGCCCGCCTCTCTGCGCTCGTCGGCGACCCAGGTCATCCGATACCGAGTAGGATGACACCGATGTCGACGGAGAAGGTCTCGCTCACGCTGGACGAACAACTGGTTGAAGCGGCCCGAGAGCACGCAGGCCCACGAGGCTTGTCGAGCTACGTCAACGAGTCCGTTCGCCGGCAACTGCAACGCGACCAGATCCTTGATCTCCTGGTGAATGCGGAGGCCGCGGCTGGTCCGATCGACGACACGGTCATGGAGGAGGTTCGTCGAGCATGGCCCGCCGCCTCACCTCGCCGACGGCGCAGCGCCTGATCCTCGATGCGGGTGCGGTGATCGCCTTGGCGCGCAACGATCAACGTGCCCGTGCCTACCTGCAACGAGCGATCGAGCTTGACGCCGAGGTGCGCGTCCCGATCGTCGTGGTCGCCGAGACAGTTCGCGGGGGGCCGAAAGACGCCGTCGTCAACCGCGTGCTCAAGGCGGTCGGTGAGCCGGTGCCGCCCACCGTCGCGACGGCACGCCAGGCCGGGCTGCTCCTCGGTCGTACCCGACGCTCGGACACCGTTGATGCCTTGGTCGTTGCGGAGGCGATCGAAGCCGGCGGCGCCCATGTCCTCACGAGCGATCCGCAGGATCTCCGGGCTCTGGCCGATGGGGTGCGTTCGGTGGTCATCCACGCGCTCTGACGATCCCGCGGCGAAGCCAAGGCCACGATCGTCGACACGAACGGCGTCCAGCTCGGCATCTTGACCCCGGGCTGATCGGCGGGCTCGTCGTCCGCTTTGGGGCAGCGCCGGTAGCGTGGGCTTCCGTGTCCGAGCCGCTCTGCATCGTCACCATCCACGCCCACCCTGACGACGAGGCGTCCAAGGGCGCACCCACGCTGGCCCGCTACGGCGCCGAGGGGGTGCACACCGTCCGCGTGTGCGCCACGGGCGGCGAGGAGGGTGACATCCACAACCCGGCCATGGATCGGCCCGAGGTACGGGACGACCTGGCCGCGGTGCGGGCGGCCGAGCTCGCCGCCTCCGCCGCGATCATCGGCTTCGACGAGGTCGTGATGCTCGGCTACCGAGACTCCGGCATGCCCGACTCGGAGGCGAACACGCGGCCCCAGGCGTTCTGGGCCGCCGACATGGACGAGGCCACCGGCCGCCTCGTCGCCGTCCTACGCCGCACGAAGCCGCAAGTCGTCATCACCTACAACGACGACCAGCAGGGGTACCCACACCCGGACCACCTCCGCGTCCACGACATCTCCGTCCTCGCCTTCGAGCGAGCCGGTGACCCGGCGTGGTACCCGGAGGTGGGCGATCCCTGGATGCCGTCCAAGCTCTACTTCACGGTGTGGAGCCGCGCCCGCCTGGTGGCCGTGCACGAGGCCCTGCTCCGCCTGCGGGGTGCGAGCCCGTTCGACGAGAAGTGGTTCGAGCGTCCCTCGTCCGACGACCGCATCACCACCCGCATCGACGTGGCGGCCTACCTGTGGGCCCGCACGGGGGCGCTGCGCGCCCACGCCACCCAGGTCGACCCGAACGAGCCCTTCTGGTTCGGGTTGTCCGACGACGAGCTGGCCGAGGTGTACCCCTACGAGGACTGGATCCTGGCTGAGTCGCGCGTTGGCCTGCCCGCGCCGGGCGAGCTGGAGGACGACGTGTTCGCGGGCATCCGGCAGACGGTCGCGCCGTGACGGACGTGCCGGTGCCGGTGCAGTACCGGATCGTCCTCGGCAAGCGGGACGAGATCGTCGTGGGTCCCGACCAGGCCGAGGTGGTCATCACCGTTGCCAAGGCCGACTGCGGCCTCGACCCGACCATCGCCTACATGCAGGGCAAGCTCAAGTCGACCGGCCCGACCGGGGTCTTGTTCGAGGTTCTGAAGTCCGGCGTCGTGGCCGACGTGCTGCGGGCCCACGCCTGAGCGCCGGCTCAGCCCCCGTCGGTCATCAGCGCCCGTAGCTCCCGGTACCCGATGCGGGCCACGCCGGCACGCTCCAGCAGCCCGCGCAGCGCGCTGCCGGTCACCATGTCGTGGTCGTCGACCCACGCCGGCCAGCTGGGCGACAGTGCCCGCACCTCGGGGGTGTCGACCACCGGCTGGAGGTGGATCTCCGTCACGCCAGGGGCCAGCTCCTGGATCGCCTTCTCCACCCTCGTACGGCTGCCTGCACGGCGGGCCGGGAGGAAGTGATCGGGGAACACGATGCCCTCGTCCGCGGCCAGGTGGCGGAACGGGAAGCCGGCGTCGCGCTCGGTGACCGTGGAAGGCAACCGGAGCGGAAGCTGAAACTCGACGGCCAGCTCGACGTAGATGTCGAAGAACTCGGGACGCAGCGACAGCACCGACAGGTGCGACGACAGATGGCTCACATCGAAGCCCCACACGATGGCCCGCTCGATCTGGGCGCGGCACTCCCGGCGCACCTCGTCGAGGTCGGCGTGGTCCCAGAGATCCTCGACCGTGCGGGGGAAGCCGCCATCACCGTCGAGCAGCGACGGCGCGTGGGTGATCGGCCCCCACCGGTACAGCTCGTGCTCGGCGTTGAGGGTGAGGTGGACGCCCACGTCCTCGCCCCGGTAGCGCGCCGCCGCCTCCCGAGCCCAGGGGGCCGGGACCATGAGCGCGGCGCTGGTGGCCATGCCGTCGCGGAGCGCGTCGAACACGCCCAGGTTGCTGGCATGGCAGGCCCCGAGGTCGTCGCAGCTGAGGATGACCAGTCGGTCGTCGGGGCGGTGGCCGAGTCGTTCGGCGAGGGTGGCCATGACGTTGCTGAACCTATCCGGCGGGAACACCGAACCCGTCGCAGGCGCGCCACAGGCCGAGACCGTCTCGGCGAGCCGCAGCCACGGCCGCGCGGAATTCCTCGGCATGGGCCACGTTGGGGGGGTACGTCAGCACGTCGGCGTAGCCCTGGCGGGCCAGCTCCAGGTTGACGAACGACCCGTCTGCGGCGCGGTAGACGTAGGCGAGGAGGCGACCGTACTGGTCCCGTGGTTCGACGTCGCGCTCCAGCCGGACCGGTGTGCCCTTCGGGAGCGCACGCTTGGTGAACTCGCTGGCCTCGCGCCCGAAGCACTGCACCGGCTTGCGGGGGTCCTTCACCTCGGGGGTATCGATCCCGACGAGGCGGACCGACTCCTCCTGGTCGCCGATGCGCACGCCGATGGTGTCACCGTCGGACACGTAGACGACCGTTGCGTTGGCAACCAGCGCCGCCGATGTGGTGGCGCCCGGCGCGCCGGCACGGCTGGAGCAGCTGGTCGTGACCACCACGACGAGCACAACGATGAGCAGGCGGCGCATGGCGTCCTTCGCGATCCGGGAGCCCTGGCGGCCGCAGCCGCGAGCGAATGAGGGTAGCGCGGTGCCGATCGGGTGGCGCATGGCTCGTTCTCCCGCGTCGACGATCCGCCTCGCCCAAGTTCGAGGCGAGGCGACACCTACGCTGGCATCGTGCTCTTCGAGCAACGCTTCGGGGCGGGGATCGCCGACGGATCCATCACGTTGACGTATCGGTGCTGGCGGCGCGCTCAGGTAGTCGCTGGTCGCCGCTACCGCACGCCGATCGGGCGCATCGACGTGGACTCGGCCGAGATCGTCGATCCGTCGACCATCAGCGAGGCTGATGCCCGCCGAGCGGGCTACCCGGACCGAGCCCAGCTCCTGGCTGATCTCCGGGGCACGGCGGACGTCGCCATCCATCGCATCCAGTTCCGCGCCGTCCACGACGCGGATGAGCGCGACGTGCTCGGCGCCACGACCGACCTGTCGGCCGACGACGTCGCCGAGCTGGACCGGCGCCTCGACCGCTTTGACCGAGCCGGCTCGAACGGGCCATGGACGGCGGCCACGCTCGACGTGATCGCCCGCCACCCCGAGCGTCGCGCCGGTGACCTGGCGGCCGAGCTCGGCCGGGAGCGTGACGCCTTGAAGGTGGACGTGCGCAAGCTGAAGAACCTTGGGCTCACCCTCAGCCTGGAGGTCGGCTATCGGCTGTCGCCCCGGGGCGAGGCCTATCGTCGGCGCACCGGCAGACGGTGAGACCGGCAGGCACGGAGGAGGAGCGATGGCCGCAGATCCCGCTCGGATCCACGACGCACTGCTGGCGCTGGCCCTGGGCCTGCCGGGAGCATGGCGGGACATGCCCTGGGACGGCGACACGGTGGCCAAGGCGGGCAAGAAGATCTTCGTGTTCTTCGGGTCGCGGGACCAGCCGACCATCTCGGTGAAGCTGCCGGACTCGGCCGACCAAGCGCTCGGCCTGGCGTGCTGCACCCCGACCACCTACGGCCTGGGGCGGCACGGCTGGGTGACCGTCGACCTCGCCCAACGGAGCCGCCCGGCGTCGGGCGTGCTCGAGGACTGGGTCGAGGAGAGCTACCGAGCCGTCGCCCCCAAGAAGCTGGTCGCCGAGCTCGACGCCCGCTCGGATTGAAGCGCGGTTACCTCAGAGCAGGTCGAGCAGGCCGAGGTCGGTGATCGTGGCGGCTGAGCGCTCTACGAGGTTCCCCATGAACGCCGTGCCGCGGTCGTTGGCCGGGTCGAGCGTGCCGGCGATCACGACGGCGTACTCGAACAGGTAGAGCGCGGCGAGCCGGTAGTCCTCCCAGCACTGCTCGGCGGAGTAGCCCGTGACGCCGCCCTCCGTCAGTCGGGCGTGGTAGCGCTGCACCAGCGAGCGCTCGTGGGCCCGGCGTTCGTCGGTCCGGACGTTCTGGCTGAGCAGGTAGGCGACGTCATGCGTGCCCTTGGACACGAGCATGCCCTGCCAGTCGAGCACGCCGATCGGGTGCTGGCTGTCGTCGACGCCGAAGAGCAGGTTGTCGAGGCGGAAGTCGCCGTGGATGAGCGTCTGTGGCTCCTGACCCATGCGATCGTGCAGGTTGGGCAGGGCGGCCAGGAACCGGGGTCCGGCGTCGCGCACCTCGGGCGTCAACAGATCCCCGAAGGTGGCCAGCGTCGGTTCCCAGCCCGCGCCGAAGCCGGCCACCATGCCCGTGCGGTGCATGTCGCCAGCGACTCGTGGCACCCACGCCAGCTCGGGGCGATCGTTGGCATGCCACCAGCGGGCATGCAGCCCGGCCATCACGTCGATGCACAGCTCGGCCTCCGCACCATCGCAGCCGGTGACCTGATCTCCCTGGCGGTACCCCACCAGATCCTCGAGCACGAGCACGAAGTCGCCGGTGTCGAGGTCGATCTCGGCCGCGTAGCAGTCCGGCACCCCCTCCTCCAGCAGGTCGGCGATCTCCCGGAAGAAGTTGACCTCACGCTCGTAGACGCGAAAGCTCATGGCAACGGCGCGGTTGGCCTCCGACGGCGCCGCGCACTTCACCACCACCGAGCTGACCGCCCCGGGCTCGCCCTCGTACTCCAGCCCCACCCGCGCCAGCACGCCCATCATCCCCACGCCCTCGCCGAGCGGCACCGAGCTGAGGCGCGCCACCCGTTGGTGTGCACCGATGGCACCGGCCACTTGGAGCTGCTCGGTGAGCCACGCTGGCGTCACCTCATCAGGTTGGCGCGGGAAGCTGATGGTCTCGGTCACGGCGGTCCCCCCGGGTGCCACTGGACTGCGAACGCTAGCCGCCTCGCTCCTCCCTCAGTGCAGACCGGCGCACCTTGCCGGCGTCGTCTCGCACCTGCCAGTCGACCAGCTCGAAGGTGCGGGGGATCTTGTACTGCACCAACCGGTCCGCCAGGAAGGCCCGCAGCTCGTCCTGCGTCACCGAGCCGCGGCCGTCTACCTGGACCACGGCATGTATTCGGTGGCCGAGGTCCTCATCGGGGAGCCCGATCACGGCTGCGCTCGGCACGGACGGGTGCTCCATGAGCGCCGCTTCGACTTCAGCCGGGTAGATGTTGGCTCCTCCGGTCAAGATCATGTCGGCCCGCCGGTCCGTCAGGAAGACGTAGCCGTCCGCGTCGATGTACCCGAGGTCGCCCAGGCTCTCCCAGTTGCCGTCGAGCACGCGGGGCTCGGCTCCCACGTAGCGGTACGTCGGGCTGCCGTCGGCCGTGGTGCGCAGGTAGATCTCGCCGATCGCGCCCGGGGCGAGCGGTTCACCGCTCGGCCCGACCACCTGCATCTCGCCGACCGCCACCCGGCCGACCGAGCCGCGGTGCTCCAGCCAGTCGTCCCCTCTGATGATCGTGATGGCCTGGGCCTCGGTGCCGGCGTACAGCTCCCAGATCTTC
>CAZTVJ010000404.1:0-6142 GCA_964616935.1 uncultured Acidimicrobiales bacterium
GTCCTCGTCGAGGTAGTCGCCGATCCCAGAACGGTGGGCGAGCAGCTGCTCCACGGTGACCGCCTCGTCGATCAGCGGGAGATCGGTCCCGAGGAGGGAGCGGGCCGTGGTCGACCACGACAGCGTGCCGTCATCGACGAGGCTGGCGACGGCGAGCGCGGTGAAGCCCTTGCCGCCGCTGGCGATGGCGAACCGGGTGTCGATGGTGTTGGGGATGCCCCACCCACGATGGGCGTCGCCGTAGGCGACCGTGAGGGCGAGCTCGTCGCCCCGATCCACCCGGACGGCACCGGAGAATGAGGTCCCCACGGCGACCTCGTCGACCGCCTGGCGCAACAGCTCGTCCACAGGGCGATCCTGGCACGGCGTCCGCGAACCGTTGGCACGCCCGATCCAGGGTGGTTCAGGCTCCGTCAGTAGTCGGCCAGGTCGGCGGGCCGGCGCCGGCCGAGCCGGCTCTCGATGATCGGTTCGGTGCACCACAGCACAAGCACGAGGATCGGGCTCAGGAACGCCACCGGGATCGAGATCAGGAACACCGGCACGGGCAGCAGCGACATCGACATCAGCCACCGATAGCCCGCCGGTGACGGCTTGCTGACGAGCAGGTCGGCCCGCCACGCGTGTGCGAAGAGGACGGCCTCCATCGTGCTCACGACCGCCAGGTTGACAGCGAACAGGATGATGGAGAGCGGATTGTCGAAGTAGGCGCCCACGAGACGGATCGGAAAGGGCAAGAACGCGACGAAGGCGAGGTAGACGACGGTCCACGTGATGTAGCGACGGTCGACCGCCCGAAGGTGGTCGAACGCCTGGTGGTTGGCAGCCCAGTAGCTGCCGATGACCAACACCCCGACGAAGAACGACACGAACTGCGACAGCTGGTCCGCGAGGGCGCGCCACAGATCGGCGAAGTTCGACGCGTTGGCCACGGCTGGCACGCCGATCCCGACGACGATCAGCGTGAGAGCGATCGCGTAGACGGCATCGGAGAAAAGCGCCACTCGCTCGAAGCTCAGACCCGCGTTCTCCCGCGTGTAGAGCTTGACCGGGTCAGCCATCGGCTCAGCGTGAGTGTCGACTTGTCATACTTGGTCGATGGTCGACGGCGGGCAGGTCGCCGAGGTACCGAGTGCGCTGTGCTCCGATCGTCGTCGCTCGGGGGTGGCGTTCGCGAGCGGCGTCGCGCCGGCCGCCGTGGCCGCTGTCGTCATGGCGTTCCGTTCCCCTCCTGGCGACGACTGGGCGGCGACCGCGGTCGTGCTGTTCCTGATCGCTTGGAACCTGTTCATCGTCGTCTACATCGCGCTGACCACGCGGGTGTTCGCCGGGGTCGGCAAGGCCGAGTTCGCGACCCGCATGGCAGCCCGCGAAGCCTCACGGGGGGGGCGTCGCCCGACGGCTCCAGCCGTGGGGAGACGGCCCGACCTTCGCGATTTAGGCCGCGATCGTCGCCTTCGTCGTGGTGCTGGTGCTTCCTCACGTGAACGCGATCGACATCAACGACTGGATGCTCGCCCCGATCTCCCTGAGCATCCTGCTGAGCTGCTGGGGCCTGTCCGTGGTGAGCTACGCCCTCCACTACGGTCAACACGACCTGGCGCGACCGGGACTCGAGTTTCCCGGTGAGCGCACCGACGCGTTCGCGGACTACGTCTACTCGCGATCGCGGTGTCCACGACCTTCGTCGCGACCGACGCGAACATCACGACCCCGCAGATGCGCAGGATCGTCAACCTGCACACCGTCCTGTCGTTCGTGTACAACTCGGTGATCGTCGCCCTCCTCGTGACCGTGCTCATCCGGTGATCACTGTCCGCGGCGGTTCACGCCGAGAGTGTCATCGAGCCGAGCACCTCGACTCAGCATCGGGCGCCGTCATCGATGATGCGTAGGGTTTGGGGGGAGCGACGTGCGCGCACTGCCGTGGAGCGGGAACAGGACCCCTCGGGACAAGGAATGGAACGGGCATGACGACGAGCGAGTCACAGAAGGGCGAGTCTCCTTCTCAGCTGATCGACGCGAGGATCAAGGAGCTCGGCGACTGGCGGGGCGAGATGCTCAGCCGGCTCCGCACCCTGGTCAAAGAAGCCGACCCCGACGTCGTCGAGGAGTGGAAGTGGCGAGGGGTTCCGACGTGGGAGCACGACGGGATCATCTGCACCGGCGAGACGTACAAGAACTACGTGAAGATGACCTTCGCCAAGGGGGCGGCGGTGGAGGACCCTTCGGGCCTCTTCAACTCCAGTCTCGAGGGGAGCACGAGGCGCGCCATCGACTTCCACGAGGGCGAGAAGATCGACGAGGAGGCACTGAAGGCGCTCATCCGCGCCGCCGTCGCCTTGAACCAGTCCAAAGCCAAGCGCTGATCCACCGACTCGCGCGGCGGCGATCAGGTCGCCGCCGCGACGGCCGCCATCAGCCAGCGCTTCACGCTCGCCGCGTCGATCTCGTTCTCGTGCCTCACCTTGAGCACGCGGTACTCGTTGCTCTTGCCGGAGAGCTGTCCCTTCGGATCGTCGAAGGCCTCGGGGGGAGCGAAGATGCCGAGCGCGACCTCGTGCTTCAACGCGACGAGGTCGCACAGCTGCTTGCCATCGAGCGTCCAGAAGGGGACGCCCCACTTCAGGCCGGACTGCGCGTTCGGCACGGTCGCTTCGATGACGGCGCGCAGCTTCTCGAGCGGCGCCCGCTTCTCGGGCGGCCACTGCTCGAACCACGGCCCGATCGGCGCGCCGTAGTCGGCGCGCCCCTTCCTCGTAGCGGTCTTCTTCGCTGCTGCCTTCTTGGGTGCGGCTTTCTTCGGCGTCGCCTGCGTCGATGCAGCGCTGCTCGTCTTCTTGACGGCCACCCGGTCCTCCGTGTGTGACGTGGACGAATCCCCGCACGCCTGGCGTCTCGGCCTACACCCCGTGTCGACGGGCTGACGTCAGCCGTCGCTCCCGGCACGAACGACCATCACCGGGCACGGGGCGTTGTTGACGACGTGCGTGCTCACCGAACCGAGCAGCGCTCGGCGCACTGCTCCGTGGCCACGCGACCCCACGACGATGACGTCGGCGGCGCGCTCCCGGGCCAGCCGGCACAGCTCGGGACCGGCGCTGCCGACGCCGACCACCTGCTCGATCGGTGCCGAGGTCGACAGGGCGGCGACCGTTCGTCGAAGGATCGCCGAGGTCTCGTCGTCGACGGCCGACCAGTCGGCTTCGATCTGGGCCGGTGAGGCCACTCCGCCGGCGAAGCCCGACTCGAACCCAGCGGTGACGGAGCCGGGCTGCTCGGCGACCGCGACGAGCGTGATGGTCGCGGGCGGCGCCAGCAGGGCGAGCGCCCGTTGGGCCGCGGCGATGGCGTCGTCAGAGCCGTCGGTAGCGACGAGCACGTGCATCCGGATCCCTATCAGTAGGCCGAGTCTGCGTGAGCGGCGTCGGTGTAGACCTTCTCGGTCCCGTCGGGGTATCGAGCGTGCGGTACGAGCATCCCGTCGGGCGCGTCGTGGAGGTACATGAGCGTCTCGCCGACGACGGCGTGGTCGTGGCCGTGAAAGCGCTCCGGCTCGTCGCCGTTCTTCGCCCGCCACTGCGACACCGCCGTCGTCGCACCGGGGAGCACCGCAGCCGCCCGGATCTTGCCCACCATCTCGTCGATGGCTCGTTCTTCGAGGACGACGACCTCGATGCCGTCCATCTCGGTGCTCATGCCCACAGCATGGCACGACCGCCTCGATGAGCAGCTCAGCCGGAGCGGCGTTGACCGCCAGGGGACGAGCCGTTGATACTGCTGGCACTTCCCGCTGCTCGATCGGAGACGGTGATGGCGAACCCGCTGCACTACAAGCCGAACGGCAAGCTGGTGAACTCCTACTACGTCGATGAGCTGGCCCGGCTCCAGGAGGAGCTGGTGAAGCTCCAGTACTGGGTGAAGGACCAGGGGATCCGGCTGTCGATCCTGTTCGAGGGCCGGGACGCGGCGGGCAAGGGTGGGGTGATCAAGCGCATCCTCGAACGGACCAACCCGCGCGTCATCCGCGTCGTGGCGCTTGGTGTCCCGACCGAACGGGAGAAGTCCCAGTGGTACTTCCAGCGCTGGGCCGATCAGTTGCCGGCCGGCGGCGAGGTCGTGCTGTTCGATCGAAGCTGGTACACGCGGGCGATCACCGAGAAGGTGATGGGGTTCTGCACCGACGACGAGTACCACGACTTCCTGCGCTCGGCGCCCGAGTTCGAACGGATGCTCGTCCGCTCCGGGTCCGGCGTCCTCAAGTACTGGTTCTCGGTCAGCGACGAGGAGCAGGAGCGCCGCTTCCAGCAGCGCTCGCAGGACCCCAGCCGCCGCTGGAAGCTGAGCCCGATGGACATCGAGTCGCGTGGCATGTGGGTGGAGTACTCGAAGGCCAAGGACCGCATGATGGAGCTCACCGACATCAAGGAATGCCCGTGGTACGTGGTGGACGCCAACAACAAGAAGCGGGCGAGGCTGAACTGCATCGCCCACATCCTCAGCTCGATCCCGTACCAGGACATCCTGCCCGGGCCGATCGAGCTTCCGCCCCGCGCTCACCACGGTGGCTACCTGCGGCCCCCCATGGAGACGCAGACCTTCGTCCCCGAGGTGTACTGATCACGAGTCAAGGATGGCCCCTTCGACATCCTTCGCAGGTCAACGAGATGCACTTCAGGCGGGATTCGTTGCGCTGAGCGAAACCATGGCCGCCTCATGTGCGCGAGACCGGCGCGACCCGGGCCGGATGGCCCAGGTGGGCGGCGAGGCACGGGTCCTACCCTTGCCCCAGCGACCGAACCCGGTGGCCGCGTTCGCGTTGCCAGCAGGAGTACCCGTGTCTTCTATCAACCCGACCGATGCAGCGGTGCCGTCACCCCCGACGCATCTGCCGTCGGCCAAGCCCACGTCACTGCTGCCGCCACCGGCGCCCCTACCACCGCCGCCTCCCCCGGCTGATGCCAACGACGTCACGCTCGAGCCCGTCGGGGCCCCGAAGCGACGCCATCGGGGCCGCTGGATCGCGGTGGGTGCCGCCGCAGCCGTGCTGGTCGCGGGCGGTGGCATCGCGCTGGCCGTTGCCAACCAGTCCGATCCGTGGCCGTCGTCGTGGGATCCCCGCGTCGAGCGCCTCGTCGCCTTCGTGGAGCAGAAGCGCGGCAAGCCCTTCGAGCACCCGGTCGACGTCCAGTTCCTCGCGGAGGACGCCTACGTCGACACCCTGCAGGGCGACGATAGGGCAGCCACCGGCGACGGCGAGGATGCCGATCCCGACGCGGACGCGGATGCCGCCGTGCTGCGCGCCCTCGGTTGGATCGCTGACGGGGTCGACCCGGACGAGGAGTCGCAGGCGCTGCTCGATGACGGCACGCTCGCCTACTACACGCCGGGCGAGCACCGGATCGTCGTGCGGGGACAGCCGACGAGCGACGACCTCGACGTCAACCTGCGGGTCACCTTGGTCCACGAGCTGACGCATGCCTGGCAGGACCAGCATCTCGACTTGGAGCGCTCGTTCGACGCCTTCGACGGCGACTTCGGGTTCCGCTCGCTCAGTGAAGGCGACGCCGTCCGGATCGAGGATGAGTACCTCGGCACCCTGTCCGAGGCAGAGCTGGATGCCTTCGATGCCGAGCTGACCGAAGGGCCGAGCCCGGACGCCGGAGCCACGCCCGACGCGCCGGGCATCGAGCTCGCGTTCGCCGGTCCCTACATCGTCGGGCCCAGCCTGGTTGCCACGCTGGATGCGATCGACGGCAACGGCCGCATCGATGAAGCGTTCGCCACACCGCCCGCCTCCTCCGAGCATGCGATGTTCCCTGCGGTCTTCGAGGCCGGCATCGAGGCGGTCGAGGTCACCGCACCGCCGCTGCCCGAAGGCGCCGAGGCCATCGGGCCGGCCAGCGTTGGCGGTTCCTGGGAGCTGCTCACCACCCTCGGCGGTCGCATCGAGAGCGCCGATGCGCTGGCGGCAACCCGGGCGTGGGCAGGCGGCACCCAACAGATCTGGCGTGAGACCGGCGACCGCGTGTGCATGGGTTGGGCGCTCGCTGCTGACGGTCCCGACGGTCTGGCAGTCATGCAGGGTGCGCTGGACGACTGGGTCGCGGCGGGGCCGAAGGACGTCGCCACCGTCGAGCGC
>CAZTVJ010000405.1:0-2507 GCA_964616935.1 uncultured Acidimicrobiales bacterium
GACGTAGCGGGAGAAGATGTCGATGATCACGAACAGCTCGTAGTAGACGCCCCGCTCAGGGCCCTGGAGCTTGGTGTAGGGGTCGGACCGGAGCGCCCTGCCCGGCTCCCGCCTGGTGGGCTTCTCCGGCCCGCTGGTAGGGATCACCGAAGTCTCCCCAGACTCGATCATTGAAATTCCTCACCCTTGAGCGGGGTGGTGGGCCCTGTTGATGGTCCACCAAACGAGCGAGGGACTCCTCGACGCTGACGGTTCCAGCCGGTCAGCACGAGGAGTCCCCTGTTCATGCTCTCAAGGAGTGAAGACGTGGAAGTTCATGCCCTGTTCAAGCGGGGGTGGTCGATCTCGGCCATCGCCCGTCACCTCGAGTGCGACCGCAAGACGGTCCGTTCCTATCTCAACGGCGAACGCCAGGCGGGGGTGCGCCGGTCCTCGGCCCCGGATCCGCTGGCCCCGTTCGTCGGCTACGTGAAGGCCCGCTTCGTCGATGATCCGCACCTGTGGGCGTCGGCGTTGTTCGACGAGGTCGTGCCGCTGGGCTACCGGTGTTCGTATCCGAGTTTCGCCCGCCAGGTGCGGGTCGCTGGGCTGCGCCCGCATTGCGAGGCGTGCGCCGGGGTCCGCGGCCGCGAGACGGTGGAGATCGACCATCCCGCCGGCGAGGAGATCCAGTGGGACTGGGCGGAGCGACGGAACGCGCCGTGGGGGGCCACGTCGTATGGGTTGTTGGGGACGTTGGCGCACTCGGGCCGCACCCGTGAGGTGTTGTGCGAGTCGACGGACCAGCCGCACCTGATCGAGGGGATCGACGGGGTGCTGCGCCGACTCGGCGGCACTGCCCGCCGGTGGCGCACCGACCGTCTGGCCACGGTGATCCGCCCGGGTAGTGCCGATGTGCAGGCCAGCTTCGCTCCGGTGGCCAAGCATTACGGGGCGATCGTGGTGGCGTGCCCGCCCCGGCGAGGCAACCGCAAAGGAGCCGTCGAGTGCGGGGTCAAGTTCATGTGTGGCCGCTGGTGGCGCACGATGACGGCGACCACCCCCGAGGAGGCCCAGGTCAGCGTGGACCGGTTCTGGTCCACCATCGGCGATGCCCGGTTGCGCCCGCCCGGGCGTTACGCCGACCCTGACGCGGTCGCCCCAGGCGAACGGCTGACATGGCCGACCGTGGGTGAGCTGGCCGACGCCGAGGCTCTGGCGGCGTTGCCGGCGGCGCCTTACCCGGCGACGGTGGAGGTGATCCGAACCGTGGATGATCGGGCCAGCGTGGCGTTCCGCGGCAACCGCTACTCGCTCAACCCGGGGCTGGGCGGCATCGACGTCACGGTGCGGCACCGTCTCGGCACGGCCACGGTGGACATCGTCTCACCGGCCGGGCAGCTGCTGGTCGCCCATCGTCTGGCCCCACCGGGGGCCGGGTCGATGGTCCGCACCCCTGAGCATCGGGCCGCCCTCGAGGCGGTCGTGCTGGGCCAGTTCTCGACGGCCCGGCCCTGTGACCGCAAAGCCAACCGCCCTCCCGGCGCCGCTGCGTTGGCCGAGCGGGCCAAGCTCCTCGGATCGGGCGGCGCTGAGCCAAGCGTGGACCTGGCCGACATGGCCGAGGTCATCCGTCTCGCCTTCCCCGCCACCACCGACATCACCGCCCAGGAGGTGCCGGCATGAGCGCCGGTTCGGACTACCAGCGGCTGCGGGCCCATCTGGCGTTCCTGCGGATGGGCGCGGCGGCCGAAGCGTTGCCGGGCCTGCTCGACGAGGCCGCAGCAGCCAAGCTCACCAACCAGGCCTTCCTCGAACGCCTCCTGGCTGTCGAGGTCGACGCCGTCGACGAGCGCCGCAAGGCCAGCCTGGCCCGCTTCGCGTCGCTGCCGTCGCCGTTCACCCTGGCCGACTTCGACTTCTCCGCCCAGCCATCGGTCGATCCGAAGCTGATCGCCGAGCTGGGCACCCTGCGGTTCGTCGAGGACGCCACCAACGTGTTGCTGATCGGCCCGCCCGGGGTCGGCAAGACGATGCTCGCCGTCGGCCTCGGCCACGCCGCCGTGGCGGCAGGGATGCGCACCTACTACACGACAGCAGCCGAGCTCGCCGCCCGCTGCCACCGCGCCGCCCTCGAAGGACGCTGGGCCACCACCATGCGCTTCTACGCCGGACCCCGCCTCCTCATCGTTGATGAAGTGGGATACCTGCCGCTGCCCGCCGAAGCGGCCGCCGCCCTGTTCCAAGTCGTCAGCCAGCGATACCTCAAGGGCAGCATCGCTCTGACGACGAACTTGGGCATCGCCAGCTGGGGGAAGGTGTTCAACGACGACCCGATGGTCGCCGGCGCCATGCTCGACCGGCTCTTGCACCGCAGCGTCGTGATCAACATCGACGGCGACAGCTACCGGATGCGCAGCCACCGGGCCCGAGCCGAAGCGACCCGACGGGCGGTCAACGGATCATGACCACCAACCTCCCGTCGCGTCACGATGGCGTCACGATCACCTGCCCCATCTGCCAACACC
>CAZTVJ010000406.1:0-3735 GCA_964616935.1 uncultured Acidimicrobiales bacterium
CTGCAAGCAGCGCAGATGCCCCACCCCCGCCGCCAGAACCGAACGGTCGGCGCACGCAACGTCGATCGACATCACCGCCCCCAGCAGCCGCTGCGCTTCGCCAACTTCCATGCGAACGAGTCTACGTAGGGGGTGTTACACAGTTCCCGAGCCCATCTCAGGCTCTTCCATGCCGATCCGACGTTCAGGTCCGCAGCTCGCGCGCTGCCCTGCTCCCGACGAGCAGCGCGCCGATGATCGTTGCTGCGACGAGCCCGATGGTCACCAGCAGGACCGTGAGCGTGGGTCGATGCCACAGCAGGATCACCCCGAAGCCGACCGAGACGACGATGACCACCAGGTTGGCGCGGTGACCGGCCATCCACTGTCCGACGGTCACCTGCTCGGGCCGGGCCGCCAGTCCCCGGCGCCAGGGGGCCGTTGCGAGACCGATGATGATGAGGAGCAGCGCAATGCCGATCCAGATGCGGATCCACCCGATCAGGGGGTCGAGGAGGATGGTGTAGGCGGCCGCAGCCGCATCCTTCGGCACGATCCTCTCGAGGGCGGCCAGGTACTGGAGACGGCCGAGGAGGAGTGCCGAGCCGACGAGGAACGCCCCCACGAGGAGTCCGATGCCCGCCCACTTCAGGGCCACGGATCGGCGGGGAGCGATGGCAACCGCGAGCACGAACGCCGCCAGCGCAGCCGCGACCACCCACGGGGCAAGGCGCTCGATGAGGTCGCTGACGCGCTGCACGGTGGCCAGCTCTTGGCTCTCGAACAAGGGGAGCGCCAGCTCACCGGTGATCTCCAGCTCGGCGGCCTGCGTCAGGCCGGCCGCGACGAGCTGCTCCTGCACGCGTAGGCCGACGGCAACGAGGTTGAGCACCACCTGTCCGTTGGAGGTCTGGAGGAGGTCAGTGTCCCGGCCGAGGAGGACCTGTTCGAGCTGTGGATGCGCTTCGCGCATGATCGTGGTCCAGATCTGCTCGAACTCGGGGGAGGCGACGAACCCGCCAGCAACCTCGAGCACCTGCTCGCGCGTCACCAGGCCCGGCTGCACCCGGTCGGCCAGCTTGACGACCTCGGTCGAGACTCGGTCGACGAGGGCCGCTTGGATGGCATCGTCGTCCGCCAGTGGGGCCACGGTCGCCACGAAGCGATCCGTGATGAGGATCTCGTTTCGAACGAACCATCCGACGACGGCGAACGGCGCCAGCAGGCTCCCGACGACGATCAGCACCATCGCCGCGGTGCCGCGACCACGGTGGCGTTCGACGGCTGGGGCCGGTGCGGGCTCGGGGGTCAGGAGGGTTTCCACGGCGTGGAGTCTCGCCCACCTCTCGCCGGGTTCTGACCGAGCCGTTGAGCAGTGTGCAGCACACTGGTGGTTGACAACAGTGTGAGTGTCAAGTATGTATATCACATGGCTCGAGGACGAGGAAGCGACGACAGGAGCGAGGGCAAGGGCGAGGGCAAGAGCGAGGGCGACGAGGGTCGCCGAGGCTTCAGTGCCGGCCACCATCGACGCGCTCACCATGGTCCGTCGGCGCGCTGCCGGTGGTGGGACGGCGAGCAGTGGGAGGTGCGGGCCCGCGTCGAGCGCTTCGTCGAGCCCTCGTTGCTCCTGCTGCTGCGTGATGGCGAGACCCACGGCTACGACCTGGCCGACTCGCTCGCCGAGCTGGTGCCCGACGAGCGGTTCGATCTGGGCAACCTCTACCGGCTGCTTCGGTCGCTCGAAGGGGAAGGGCTGGTGCGGTCCCGCTGGCGCGACGACCTGCCCGGCCGAACGAAGCGCACCTACGAGCTCACCGACGAGGGCCGGGCGGCGTTGGCCACCTGGGCCACCGCCCTCGACCGCACCTCGCACACCCTCGCCGCGTTCCAGCGGCGCTACCAGGAAGGACAACCCTGATGCATCGCCTCCGACATCACGAGCACCATCACCACCATCACCACGAACATCATGAGGCCCCGGGTTGGCGCGGCCGTCGCCGTCGCCGGTTCGACGGAGACCTCGACCAGCTCATCGCCTTCCTCGAGGAGCGTCAGCGCGACCTCGAGCAGGCCACCGCGGACCTGGCCTCGCGCATCCGTCGCCTGAAGGAACGCCGAGCCGATTCGAGCAACCCCGCCGACGAGGTTCCGGCCGAGGGATCGTCCTAGCCGGCGAAGCCCTGGGCGAGGGCGCCGCTCGGCATGGCGGCGACGCGTGCCGTCAGCACGTCGTGCCACGCCGGATGGGTGACGATCCAGAAGCGGTTCGTGCGGATGGCGTCGACCACCATGGCAGCGACGTCGGCCGGGTCCTTGCCCCTGGTGGCGAGCATCTGCCCAGCGCGGTCGACGAAGCGCTCCTCCACCTCGTTCTCGTGATGGTCGATGGCGGGGCGGTTGCGCCTCGAAGCAGCGATCTGGGTGTTGACGGCCCCCGGGCACAGGACGGAGCAGCCGATCGGTGACCCCTCGGCGTCGAGCTCCATCCGAAGCGTCTCGGACAGCGCCACGACTCCGAACTTCGCCACGTTGTACGGCGCGATGCCGGCCGCCGACTGCAGCCCGGCTGTCGACGCCGTGCTGATGACATGCCCCTCACCCTGGGCCTTGATGAGCGGCAGGAACGCCTTGATGCCGTAGATCACGCTCCACAGATCAACCCCCAACACCCATTGCCAGGTGTCCAGGGTGATCTCCTCCACCGGGCCGGCGGCCACGACGCCGGCGTTGTTGTGCACGACGTGGACGGCGCCGTAGCGCTGCAACGTGGCCTCGGCCAAGGCCTCGACGGACGCCCAGCTCGACACGTCGGTCCGGACGCCCAGGACGTCGTGGCCCGCGCCGGTGAGCTCGGCGACGGTGACGTCGAGCGCGGCTTGCTCGATGTCGGCCAGCACGACCTTCATCCCCTCGGTGGCGAGCGCGGTGGCGACGGCTCTGCCGATGCCGCTCGCCGCCCCCGTTACGACGCCAACCCGTCCCTCCAGCTGTTCCATGCGGCCATCATGCCCGCGCCGGCTGGCCTCGGATCAAGCCGGCGCAGGTAGGGCGTGCGGGTCGGGCATGTAGTGATTGACGAGGCGCAAGGTGATGTTGATGAGGAGTGCGCTCACCGCCACGACCACGGCGATCACCGCGAGGTAGTCGCTCGGTGGGATGTCGAGCTTGAAGAAGCTGGCGATGGGCGAGATGGTGAAGGCGCCGATGCCGCCGACGATCATGGCCAGCACCAGGGCCAGGCGGATCGTGTCGAGCGGGCGGGCCAGCTCGAACAGCACCCAGATGCCGATGGCGATGAGCGTCATCGTGGCTGCGCTCTGGCAGATCTCCTTCGACTCCTCCAGGTACCGCTGGCCGATGCCGAACACAACCATGGCGGCGATGCCGGTCACGACGCCGGCCGGGATGGAGAAGCGCAGGACTCGGGGGATGAAGCCCGGTCGCACGGGGTCGTGACTCGGCTGGAACGAAAGCACGAACCCGGGGATGCCGATCGTCAGCGCGTCGATCACCGAGAGCTGGCGAGGGAGGATGGGGTAGCTCATGGTGAAGATGCCCGTCAGCACCGCCATGACCGCCGCCCACGCGTTCTTCGTCACGAACAGCCGCGCCACGCGCTCGATGTTCGCGATCACCCGGCGACCCTCGGCCACGACGCTGGGCAGCGTGGAGAACTTGTTGTCGAGCAGGACCAGCTCGGACACCGACTTGGCCGCCGGCGTGCCAGAGCCCATCGCGATGCCGAGGTCGGCG
>CAZTVJ010000407.1:0-8480 GCA_964616935.1 uncultured Acidimicrobiales bacterium
CGTACTCCACGTCCACATCGACGTATCGGTCGTCGTCGAACACGCCGGTGTCGAGGAGCTCGTACTCCATCTCGAGCCGCGACCGAGAGCGGTTCGTCGAGACGAGATCTTCGTACGGGTACTCGACGAGGGGGTACTTGTAGCGGTACTTGAGGTACGAGCTGGTCGGCGTCGCGTCGACGTAGAAGTAGTACTCCTTGACGTCCTCGCCATGGTTGCCCTCGGCGTTGGTGAGGCCGAACATGCGCTCTTTGAGGATGGGGTCCACGCCATTCCACAGGGCGAGCCCGAAGCAGAGCAGCTGGTGGTCGTCGCAGAAGCCGGCGATGCCGTCCTCACCCCACTTGTACGCCCGGGAACGGGCCTGGTCGTGGGAGAAGTAGCTCCACGCGTCACCGTTGTCGCTGTAGTCCTCACGGACGGTGCCCCACTGCCGCTCACTGAGGTACGGGCCCCACCGCCGCCACGGGACACCGGTGCGGGCCTCCTCCAGCCGCTCCGCTTCCACCCCGTGCGGCATCGTTACCCTCCTGGCCTGGTCCGAGGCACGACGGTACCGCTACGAACCGTGCTGTCGGAGCTGATCGGCCGGTCGGTCGCAGGATCGGACCAGACGTTCATGCCTACGTCACCATCGGTCCATGGCGGCGTTGCCATCGTCGGACGGAGCAGTGCGAGCGAGATGGCCGGGAACAGGATCGCCGAGAGCAGCCCGGCGGCCACGAAGGCCGACCCAGTGGCGGGCGTGAGTGCGCCGATGTCGACCCCGATCATGGAGGCGGTCACGATGAAGGGCAACGACGTGGCCTGCAGCAGGCCGGCCGCGACCGTGGCTCGAGTGGTGCCGAGCTGGCGGCGGTAGGCCATCGCGGGTAGGCCGCGCACGACGAGGAGTGCAAGCAGGAAGACGGGTACGAGGACCAACGTCGACGGATCATCCCGGAGCGCGTTGAGGTCGAAGCGGATGCCGCTCGCGATGAAGAAGACCGGGATGAGGAAGCCGTAGCCGATGGCATCGAGCTTGACTCGGAACAGCGGGTGGGTGTGGTCGACGTCGCGGTCGATCATGCTGACGACCGCGCCCGCCAGGAAGGCCCCCAGGATGGTCTCCAGGCCCGTCTGCTCGGCGAGCACGACCAGAGCGACGAGGAGGAGCATGGCCCCCCGCACCCGGATCTGAGCGGTCGTGTCCTGCAACCGCACCAACACCTCGGTGATCCGCATCCGGCGGCCGAGGCCGGCCACCGACGCGGCGACGATCGTCAACAGCAGGACGAACACACCGAGCAGGACGAGCTTCGATCCCAGGCCCGACGCGTCGCGCGAGAACAGCAGGGAGAGCAGCAGCACGGCAGCGAAGTCACCCAAGGTCGCGCCGACGATGACCAGCTGCCCGAACCTGGTTGCGGTGAGACCACCTTCCTTCAGCACGGGGATCACGAGGCCGAGCGAGGTGGCGATGAGGGTGACACCCACCAGCAGCGGGTTGGAGATCAGCCCGCTGGCCTCGAGCACGTAGCCGGCCCCGAGGCCGAGCACGACGGACGCCGCCAGCCCGAGGCCGGCGACGCACAGCAGTCGGCCCCGGAGCTGGTCCAGCTCGATCTCCAAGCCGGAGAGGAAGAGCAGGAACGCCAGGCCGACCAAGGCCAGGATCTCGACGGGGAGGTCTGCTTCGGCCCACCCGAGCACGGACGGCCCGATGATGATGCCGAGCAGGATCTCGATGACGACGCCCGGCACGCGAACTCGGGCCACGAGCCCGAGGATCAGACGGGAGAAGAACGCCACGGCCAGGACGATCGCCAAGCTGTCGAACGACACATCGGGCATGACGATCTCCGTTGACTAGAGCCCGTAGGCCTCAAGCAACCGCAACCAGACCTCGCTCACCGTCGGGAACGACGGCACCGCATGCCAGAGCCGCTCGAGCGGCACCTCGCCGACGATGGCGATGGTGGCCGAGTGGAGCAGCTCCTGCACACCCGGTCCGGTGAACGTCGCCCCGACGATGACGCCACGCGCTTCGTCGATGACGAGCTTCGACGTCCCCTTGATGCCGTTGCCGAGCGTGTATGCCCCGGCAACGTCGCCGGTGCCGTACTCGACGGTGCGGACCTCGAGGCCGCGCTCGCGCGCCTGCTGCTCGGTCAGCCCGACGGCGCACACCTGCGGATCGGTGAAGGTGACCCTTGGGACCATGTCGTGGTCGGCGACGTCACGAACGTCTCGCCCGGCGATCACATCGGCCGCCAGCCGAGCCTGGTACTTGCCCATGTGCGTGAGCAGGGCGCGGCCGTTGCAGTCGCCCACCGCGTACAGCCATCCCCCCGGCACACCGACGGCGCGGAGCTGGTCGTCCACGTCCACGTACCGACCGGGCTCGAGACCGATGGTGTCGAGACCCAGTGAGGCCGTTGCCGGGCGACGACCGACGGCGACGAGCAGCTCGTCGGCCTCGAGCTCGCGACCGTCGGCGAGCGTCGCCACGACCGGTCCGTCGGTGCCGCTGCGCTGCACGGCGGTCAAAGCGACGCCAGTGATGACGCTGATGCCCTCGGCCTCGAATGCAGCCCGCAGCTCGTCGCCGGCGAACGGCTCCTCCCGCCCCAGCAGGCGAGGGCCACCCTCGATCACCGTGACCTGCTCGCAGCCGAGGCGACGGAACGCCTGGGCCATCTCCGCTCCAATGGCACCCCCGCCCAGCACGAGGAGGCGCCGGGGCAGCTCCTTGGCGGAGGTGATCGAGCGGTTGTCCCACGGCGCGATCTCGCGCAGCCCGGGGATGGGCGGGATCGCGGCCCCAGTGCCCGTGGCGAGCACGACAGCGGTGGTGGCCATCAACCGCCGGGTGCCGCCCGACGCCAGATCGACCTCGACGAGGCGCTCACTGATCAGTCGCGCGTCCCCGCGAACCAGCTCGATCCCCTTGCTCTCCAGCCAGGGCAGCTGGCCAGCGTCGCTCCAATCGCTGGTCATGTAATCGCGCTGAGCGAACGCGGCGGCCACGTCGATTGGCCCGGACACGGCCTCGGCCGCTCCGGGAACCCGCTTGGCCGCGGCAACGACGTCGCCGGGACGGATGAGCGTCTTGGATGGGATGCACCCCCAGTAGGAGCACTCCCCGCCCACGAGCTCGCGCTCCACCATGGCAACCGAGAAGCGGTGGTCGGCGCAGCGTCCCGCCGCGGTCTCGCCGGCGGGCCCGCCGCCGATCACGATGACATCGATGGTTCCTGAAGTGCTCATGCCCTTGCTGTCTCGATCGGTGCTGGCTCGTTACGACCCACCGGTCACCGACTCCGGCGCATGATCAGCTCGGCGACCAGGCCGGTCCAACCCGTCTGGTGGGAGGCGCCGAGACCAGCACCAGTGTCTCCGTGGAAGTACTCGTTGAACAGCAGGCGGTCGTGGAGCGCGGGGTCGCGCTGCAGCTTGTCGGCCGGGCCGAAGGCGGGACGGCTCCCCTGCGCGTCGTCGAGGAAGACGGCGACCAAACGGCGGGACAGCTCGTCGGCCACCGCGCCAAGTGTCCGCTGTTCGCCCGAGCCCGTCGGGCACTCGACCGTGAGGTCGTCGCCGTAGAAGCGCGCGAAGCGCTCCACCGCCTCGATGAGCAGGAAGTTGACCGGAAACCACACGGGGCCCCGCCAGTTCGAGTTGCCACCGAAGAGATCCGTCGTGGACTCCGCGGGCTCGTAGTCGACGGAGTACTGCATGCCGGAGAGGTCGACGGTGAACGGCTGCTCCCGATGCACGGCCGACAGCGCCCGCAGCCCGTGGGGCGACAGGAACTCCGACTCGTCCAGCATCGTGGCGAGGATGCGGGCCAGGCGTTCAGGTGGCACGACCGAGAGCAGGCGGCCCTCGACGCCGTCGCGCTCATGGGTGTTGCCGATGCCGGCCGCGAACTGTGGTTTGTTGGCCGTGAACCATTGGAGCCGGCCGGCGAAGTCGGGCAGGCGCGCCAACGTGGCCGGGCCCAGCGTGGTGGTGGCGGCGAGCGGCAAGAGGCCGACGACCGACCGCACCCGCAGCGGCACCCGGCCCCCATCGTCGAGGTGCACGACGTCGTGGTAGAAGCCGTCCTCCTCATCCCACAGCGCCTCGCTGGCGGTGGCGATGTAGGCGAAGTGCTCGAGGAACTTTGTGGCCATGTCCTCGTACACGCGGTCGTGCTCGGCCAGCACCAGTGCGATCTCCAGGAGGTTCAGGCAGTACATCGCCATCCAAGCGGTGCCGTCGGCCTGGGCCAGCCGCCCGGCCACCGGTAGCTGGGCCGATCGATCGATGGGGCCGATGTTGTCGAGACCGAGGAAGCCACCCTCGAACACGTTCATGCCCGCGGCGTCCTTGCGGTTCACCCACCACGTGAAGTTCAGCAACAGCTTCTGGAAGATGCGCTCGAGGAACTCGTGGTCGCCACTGCCGTCCATCTCGAACACGCGCAGCGCGGCCCAGGCGTGCACGGGCGGGTTCACATCACCGAAGTCCCACTCGTAGGCGGGGAGCTGACCGTTGGGGTGCATGTACCACTCGCGGCACAGCAGCAGCAGCTGGGCCTTCGCGAACTCCGGGTCCACCAGCGCCAGCGGCACGCAGTGGAAGGCCAGGTCCCAGCCCGCGTACCAGGGGTACTCCCAGGTGTCGGGCATCGAGATCACGTCGGCGTTGTTCAGGTGGCGCCACTCGTGGTTGCGCCCGTAGATGCGGGCCTGTGGCGGCGGCGGCAGGGCGGGATCGCCCTCCAGCCACCGGTCGACGTCGAAGTGGAAGAACTGCTTGCTCCACAACATGCCGGCCAGGGCCTGGCGCAGCACCTGCGCCTCGTCGGCGCTCGTGCCGGCGGGGGTGAGCGCGGCGTAGAGCTCGTCGGCGTCGCGCTCGCGGTCGGCCATCGCCTGCTCCCAGGTGCCATCGACGCCCGCGCCGTCGGGCGACAGGCGGAGCCGCACCTCGGCGGTCGCGCCCGCAGGCACGGTGAGGCGGTACCGGAGGGCAGCCTTCGTGCCCGTGCCATCGGGGTTCACGGTGAGGGCGCCGTGCACGACGTGATCTGCGATCCCGTCCTTTGGGAAGGCGGCGCCGCCGGCGCCCCACAGCAGCCGGGCGTTCGACTCGTTGTCGCAGAAGAGCCGCTCTGGCGAACCGTCACCGACCAGCACCATGCGGCCGAGGTCGTGGTGCTCCGCCACCAGCGCGCCGTCCTTGTCCACGATCAGCGGCTTGCGGTCATCCAAGCCCCACGACCACGTGTTGCGGAACCACAGGGTGGGCACGACGTCCAGGGTCGCCTCGTCCGGACCGGCGTTGCGCACCCGTACCCGCACACAGATGTCCTCGGGGCCGGCCTTGGCGTAGTCGGCGGTGATGTCCCAGTAGCGATCGTCGTCCAGGATCCCCGTGTCGAGCAGCTCGAACTCCGGGTCCTCGCGACCACGACCACCGTTCTCGTCGACCAGCCATTGGTACGGGAACGAGCGCTGCGGGTACACGTAGGCCCAGCGCATCCAGGAGTGTGTCGGCGTCGAGTCGAGGTACCACCACAGCTCCTTGGCGTCCTCGCCATGGTTCCCCTGGCTGCCCGTCAGGCCGAAGATCCGCTCCTTCAAGATGGCGTCCTGACCGTTCCAGAACGACAGCGCGAAGCAGAGCCGCTGCTGGTCGTCGCTCAAGCCAGCAAGGCCGTCCTCGTTCCACCGGTAGGCGCGTGACCGGGCGTGATCGTGCGGCAGGTAGCTCCACGCATCGCCGCCCTCGCTGTAGTCCTCGCGCACCGTGCCCCACGCCCGCTCCGAGAGGTACGGGCCCCAGCGCTTCCAGCCTTGATCGACGTCAGCCAGGCGAGCCCGCTCTGCGCCGACGTTCTGGGGGGTGTTCATGCACGGACCTCCGTGGGCGTGGCGCCGAGCCGGTCGCGCAGGTGGTCGGCCACCCGCAGGGCGTTGGCGATGATCGTGAGCGTCGGGTTCACCGCCGAGCTCGACACGAAGAAGCTGGCGTCGACGACGTAGACGTTGTCCACCTCGTGCAGCCGGCAGTTGACATCGAGGGCCGACGTCGCCGGGTCGTGCCCGAAGCGGATGGTGCCGTTCTGGTGCGCGACGGCGTTGATGCCGAGCCGCCCGCCCAGGTAGTGCTCGGCGAACAGCACGTCCTCACGGCACTGCATCGTGTCGAGCAGGCCCTTGAACTTGCCGATCAGCCGTTCGTGGGCCACCAGGTTGGTGGTTTGGTACTCGAGGCGGATGCTGCCATCGCGGCCGGCTACGACGCGGTTGTCCCAGCGGGCGAGGTCCTCGGTGGTGATCCAGAAGTCGAGCGAGTGCCGGCCCAGCAGCTCCGGGTCGCCCGCATCCCCGCTGGGGTCGTTGAGGCGGATCGTGTCGGCGTCGCTGCGGCCGAGCATCTGCATGGCGCCGAGCGGGTACTCCCAATCGCCGTCACCGAAGTAGTAGTCGTTCACCCCCAAGGTCTTCTGGAACACGGTCGAGTTCATGATCTTGGAGAACGCGGTGAGGGCCGAGTTGTTGTGCAGCATGAGGTGGCGGCCCACGACACCGGAGCCGTTCCCGAGGCCGTCGGGATGGCGGTCGCTGGCTGATCGCAGCAGCAGCGCGGCGGAGTTGATGGCACCGGCGGACACGACGACCACGGCGGCGGTGTACTCCTGGTGCTCACCGTCCCGCTCGACGACGACCTTGGAGACCTGGCGTCCATCCGGCGTGGTCTCCAGCCGGCTGACGAAGGCGTTGGTGCGCAGCGTCACGTTCGGGAACTGCAACGCCGGGTCGACGCAGACCACGTGGGCATCGGCCTTCGCGTAGACCATGCACGGGTAGCCGTCGCAGGTGTCGCAGCGGATGCAGGGGCTGTGCACGGGGTCGTCCTCGTCGATCATGATCCCGAGGGGCAGGTGGAACGGGTGCAAGCCGGCCGCCTGTAAGTCAGCCGACAGCTGCTCGACGCGGGGCTCGTGGCTCATGGCGGGATACGGGAACGGTCCCGAGGACGGGGGTTCCGTGGGGTCGACCTTGCGCTCGCCGTGCACGTGGTAGAGGTGCTCGGCCCGGCTGTAGAAGGGCTCGAGGTCGTCGTAGGTGATGGGCCACGCCTCGGACACCCCGTCCACATGGCGAACCTCGCCGAAGTCCCGCTCGCGCTTGCGGAACAGCACGGCCCCGTACATCTTGGTGTTGCCGCCGACGTAGTAGTGCTGCTTGGGCAGGAACTCCCCGCCCTCCTGGTCCGTCCAGTTCCCGCTGTTGCGGTAGCGGTGTTTGATCCAGACCTCGGTGGCGTCCCAGTTCTGCTTCTCCCGGCGGAGGTAGTCACCCCGCTCCAGGATGAGGATGCGCTGGCCGGTCGGGGCGAGCGCATGGGCCAGGGTGCCACCGCCGGCCCCGGACCCGATGATGATGACGTCGTAGTGCTCGGGCATCTCAACTCTCCGTTCAGACGATCGCGAGGGGAGCGACCCAGGCGCCGGTGGCGCCGGCCAGCTTCGGGTGAGCGATCACGAGCAGGAACTCGCGCACGCCGTCCCGAGCGAGGTCGCTCAGGTACAGGTTCTCGACGACGACCACCCCGTCGCGGGTGTTGAGCGTCTGGGGCACGACGAACGGCTGGTCGGGGTCTTCGGCGGGAACGGGCCCGTAGCTCCAGGTGTCACAGCCCGTCAGCGCGACCCGATGGGCGGCCAGCCAGTCGGCCAACGCCATGCCAGGGCCGGGCTCGCCCGCGCCGTACCGGGCGGGGTCGTCGTACCAGAGCCGACCCCAGCCGGTGTGGAACAGCACGGCGTCGCCCGGGCGAACGTCGACGCCGTCGAGGTCTGCCGGGGTGATGACGTCTCCCGCATCGAGGCAGGAGACGCCACGACCCTTCGCCACGTCCACCAGCAGCCCCCGCGTCACGACCTGCGGAAGCGTGTCGGCACCGAGCTTGGTGGTGCCATGGGCAGCGGTGATGTCGGCGACGCGGTGGCCGTTGTACGCGCGACCGTCGCGGTGCAGGTGGTTGAGGGCGTCCATGTGGGTGCCCATCTGCGACGGCGCATGGACGCGCTCGATGACGAAGCCGAGACCGTGTGGCCCGGGAACTGACTGCGGGGCGCCGAGCTCCTGGCGGAACGTCCGACCCTCGAAGGCCGGGACATCGCGGTGCAGGACGTGGGCGAGGTCGTAGATCAGTCCACGCCGGACGAGGCGCGCCGCCTCGACCACGTTCTCGGCGCCGATCTCGTTGAGGGCGCCGGCCTGGTCGTCGGCGCCGTAGCGCGACGGCCACCACGCGGTCTCGGCCTTCACGACGCTCACTCGGACGACCAGGTGGTGCGGAAGTCTGCGAACAGGGTGAGCCCACCGTCCACGAACAGGGTCTGGCCGGTGATGTAGGCCGCCTCGTCGGACAGCAGGAACGAGGCCGCGGCGGCCATCTCCCACGACTCGCCGGCCCGAGCCATGGGGATGTGCGACTCG
>CAZTVJ010000408.1:0-6522 GCA_964616935.1 uncultured Acidimicrobiales bacterium
CCTGAGCGCCTGTGCGGTGGGCGAGAGCACGGTGCCCTCGCCTGGCGCCACGACCGAGGGCGTGCTCCCGACCGCTCGCTTGACGGTGGCCGAGACCACTGCGTCGACGACCACGACGATGCCGGTGGAAGCCGCGCCGCCGGCCACCACAGAGCCGCTACCCGCGACCACCACCGTCCCGGCGTTCCGCGCGGCGGGCCACGCCTTCCCGATCTCGTCTGACGGCGCCGTCTCCTACGGCCGGACCCACCACGACTACCCGGCGACCGACGTCTTCGCTCCTTGCGGCAGTCCGGTGGTGGCCCCAGCCGCAGGCGTGGTCACTGAGGCAAGGCGGGTGGACGGCTGGTCGGCGGAGATGGACAACCCGGCTACGAGGGGAGGGCGCTCGGTGACCATCCTCGGCGACGACGGCGTCCGCTACTACAGCGCGCACCTGCAGGACCTCGTCGCCACGGTCGTGCCCGGCCGCCGGGTCGCGCCGGGGGATGCGCTCGGTGTGGTCGGACGGACAGGACGGGCGGGTTCCTGCCACCTGCACTTCGCGCTGTCGCCACCCTGCCCCGGCACCGAGTGGAAGGTCCGCCGCGGCGTCGTGTGGCCCTGGCGCTACCTGGACGCGTGGCGTGAAGGTGAGGCGCTGAGCCCGGCGGCGGAGGTCGCCGCCTGGTCAGCAGCCAACCCCCGGGCCTGCGCCGACGCGCTGGCCGAACCGACGGCCGCCGCCGCCTGAGCTCGCCGGCGTCGACGGCACCCGGCTACAGCTCGGGGCCCTCCTCCCGCACCTTCTCCACGTGGGCCATGGCTTCACGGAGCTGGTCGATCCAGTCGCTCTGGTGCCGCCCGACGAGGCGCACACACCACGCCAGCGCCTCGCTGCGGCTGCGAGCGATGCCGGCGTCGATGAGGGTGTCGAGCACCGCCCGCTCGGGGAGGCGGAGTCGGGTCATGGCGGGCACGCCGGCCACGGTGAACAGCTCTTCGCGCTCGCCACAACGGGCACCCCAGGAGACCTTGCGCTCGAAGCGATGCTCGGCTTCGCGAGCGACTTTGACCCTGTGCTCACGAGTGTCCTCCCGGAAGCCACGGATGCGGGCGGCCAGGGCCACGGCCCGCGCGTCGGCATCCAGATCGTCGCCCAGGTCCGGCGGGGCAAGGGTGCCGACGACCAGGATCTCGTCGCGGTCGATGGTGGTCTGGACGGGCTGGCTGAACCACCCGTCGGGGATGCGGCCGCGGAACCAGCCGGTGATGTCGTCGTTGGTGCTCATGGAGTGAGATTACAGGATTACAGACTCACACCCACATCGTGGCCGTGCCGGTGAAGCGAGCCGCCTTCAGGCCGCGGTCGGCCAGGTCGGCCAGGAACGACCCACTCGGGACCGCCGCATCCGCCAACCCGAAGGCACCGTGGCGTCCGATCGTGCCCCGCGCGGCGGCGAGGGCCGCAACGGCCGCGACCGCGCCTGCGGCGACGGCAGGCCAGTCGAGCGCCCCGAGCACCTCGATGGCGCGGGCACCGTCGCGGTGGCCGCGCACCTCCACCCGCACCGCCCCGGTACCGCCTTCGGGGTCGGTCGGCCACAGCATCGGCAGCCGAGCCGTCAGGCGGTCGCGGCGGGTGGCCGTGACCCGGGACGACACCCGCTGGACACCAGGGAAGGCGGGGACGAGCAGCAACGGGTCCGCCAAGCCGGCGCGGTAGCAATCGAGGGCGCCGATCGGGTCAGGGAACCAGCACAGCTCTCGCCCCGAACCACCTGGCCGGTCGAACCAGCCCTCCTCGTTCCATCCGATCGCCGTACTGCCGAGCGCCCGGTGGTGCTGGCGGGCGCAGGCCGGTCCCCCCGTCCCGTGCTTGGCCACGTGGATCTCATCAACGGCGTCGAAATCGGCGGACGCATAGCGCGCCAGCACACACGTGAGACCGGGCATGAAACCTGCGCCCACGACGAGCGGCACCCCGGCTTCGCTGGCCAGACCGCCCATCGACAGCAGGTCGCGGACGTCGGCCGGATCGTCCGAGGTGCACACGACGGCGGTGCCGGCTCGTACGTGCCGACCGATGAGGCTCGCCTGCGGTCCTGCCGTGGCCACCACGAGCGCCGTGAGGTCGGCCAGATCACCGGCGGGAACGTGGCGCACCTTGCCGCCCAAGGCGCCGGCCACGCGGGCCGCCCGCGCCGGGTCGCGATCGGCCACGTAGACCCGGGTCACGTCCGGTGTCGCGAGCCACTGGCGCAGGGTGCGGACGCCGACGGCGCCGGCGCCGAGCACACCGAGGCGCATCAGCCGGGATCGCTGACGGGGAGCTCTTGCCACCCACCGCCCTGGGGCGGCACACCGCCCCGGCCCCGTACCCGCAGCGCCGCCGCGATCATGCCGGCGGCCACCAGCGCAACGATCGCACGGCGGAACACCCTCACGACGTGGTCCCGCGCGGTGTGTTCCGGTTCGGGTGCTGCAGCTGGCCCATCGGTGCGCAGCGTACCTGTCCCGCTCGGGCCGCCCGCCTGGCGTCGCACTCGGTGTCCAACCGCGGTGTCAGACGGAGAGCAGCGGCGCGCCGGCGAACTCGACGGTGAAGGCGCGGCACCACACGAGAACCCCGCTGTACGCGCTGGCCGAAACCCCCGACGGCACGGGATAGTTCTGGTTCCCCTTGTTCCCCTTGAGGGCGCCGAGACCCACTGCGCCCGCGAGATCGATCTGGCCGGCCTGCGGCACGAGGTACACGAGAAGGTCGGGCCCGTTCTGCAAGTCGAGGTTCTCGAGGCGGAGCAGCTCCGAGCCGTCCGCCAATCGGTACAGCACGGCCTGCCCAGCGCCGCGATGGCCGGCCAGTCCCTGGAACGATCCCTGCTTCAGGCGAACGGGCTGGGCCGGCGGCGGAGGCGTAGTGGGTGGCGCGGTCGGCGGCGGCACCGTGGCGGGGAGCGCGGTGGGCGGCGGCGGTGTCGGTAGCGGCGTCGATCGAGAAGGCACTGTCGCCGACGTGGGCGACGGCGTGCCGGGCACCACCACCGGCCTGGCCGACGCGTCGAGCGGCGCGGTGGTCGGTGGCGGCGCGACCGACGTGGTGGGCGGGGCCCGGGAAGCATCGGGCGTGGGATCCGGCGTGGTCGGCGCCACCCCCGGCACGCTCGGCGACGCGGCGTTCGGGCCTGGAGCCGAGCGGGGCGTGGTGGCGGCGGGTGAACCCACCGCCGCCACCACGGGGAAGTCCTCGTTGACCACCTTGTCGAACAGGCCGGGGACCAGCGCCCACGCCGCGAACACGAGCGGTGGTCCGACCGTCAGGACGCGTCGGGCCACGCCGTTGTTCACGAGCGGGCCGATGACGAACCGGGCGATCAGGAGCCACCCGACGGCGATGCCGGCGATGATCAGCCAGGTCGCCGGCTTCGTCGGGATCTGCTCCCGCAGCCGGGGGACGGCCAGGAACAGCGTTGCGCCGAGCCCGATGGCCAACATCTTCAGGATGTGACGTCGTCCCACTGCGGACGACGCGGATCGGTCGGGAGGCATCGCCATGGCGACCATTGTCAGCGACGCCAGGGCCGGTGGGGGCTCGTGCGACCGACGCTTTCGCCAACCGTAAGGTTCGACCTGCTTCAGGCGGACCGCTCAGCGCTGTGACGCAGGGTGGACCGTGAGGCGCGTGTGCCGGGCCAAGGCCGCGAAGTCGCCGTCGGCGTGCAGCAGCGGGGCGTCGACCCTGATGGCCACTGCGGCGATCAACGCGTCGACGAGCTTGCGGACCGTCGAACCGTGGCGGCGGCTGGCGCGGTAGAGCGCGGCAGCCTCGTCGTAGTCGGCGCGAGCCATACACCAAGGAGACACCCGAGGCTGTGGGTCGGCCGGGACAAGCGGGCCGCAGGGTCGGCGGTAGTGGGGCTAGCAAGAATCGAACTTGCGACCTCATCCTTATCAGAGCGAAAGAACGGTGTTGCCGTGTGTTGCCTCGTGCTGTCGCATACCGTCTGAGCAGGTAGTTCGCGCATTTCCGTGTCGCCCCGTGTTGCCCTGTGTTCACTGGCGCGCGGACTTGACGCGGACTTGGCGCGGGAGTACCCATGTCCCAATGGCGTCCATTCGGGTCCGCAAGCTGTCCAACGGACAGCAGGCATACCTCGTTCGTTTCCGCGCCGCGGACGGCAGCGAACGCACCAAGCAGTTCGCCCGCCGACGTGACGCCGAGCGGTACGCGCACCTCGTCGAGGTCGACATCGACCAAGGTTCCTTCGTCGACCCGCGCCTGGGCCGCATGACCGTCAGCGAGTGGCACTCGCGCTGGTGGCCGACCGTCACCAACCTGCGCCCCTCCACGCGACTGCGCGACGAAGCCACGTTCCACAACCACATCGCGCCGACCTTCGGCGCAGTGCCACTTGCCCGTGTCGATCGCACGAGCCTGCGCGAGTGGGTCGCCGGGCTGTCCGACCCCGATGGGTCGGCGCTCGCACCCGCAACGACGATCAAGGCCGTCCAGGTCTTCAACAAGCTGATGCGCGCCGCGCTCGAGGACCGGCTGATCGCCGCCAACCCCGTCGAACGACTGCCGCTCCCGAAAGTCGAACGCGAGGAGATGCGATTCCTCACCGCCGACGAACTCCGCCGCCTCGCCGACACCATCGATCCGCGATATCGCGCCTTCGTGCTCGTCGCCGGCTACGGCGGCTTTCGACTCGGCGAGCTCCTCGCGTTGCGATGGAAACGAGTCGACCTGTTGCGTCGACAGATCACCATCACCGAAACGCTCACCGATCTCGCCGGCCAGATCAGCTTCGGGCCACCCAAGACCAAAGCCGCAGTCCGTACCGTCGGCCTGCCCGCGTTCGTCGCCGACGAACTCGCCCAGATCGCCAGTCAACCACTCGACCGAGACGCGCTCGTGTTCCAGTCAGCAGAGGGTTACGCCGTGCGACCCGGACTCCTGAGACGCCGCTACTGGACCCCGGCCGTCGAGGAAGCAGGACTCACCCCGCTACGCATGCACGACCTGCGCCACACCGCCATCTCCCTGTGGATCGCCGCCGGCGCCAACCCGAAACAGATCGCCGTGCGCGCCGGCCACACCAGTGTCTCGGTCGTCCTCGACCGCTACGGCCACCTCTTCCCGCAACACGAAGACGCACTCCTCCAAGCTCTCGAGTACCCGCCGTCGTCGGCGGCGTCGAAGTGACGCCCCAGCACTGAACTACCCCACCGAACCAATAAACTACCCAAAGCATCTCGGTATTGGTATGTTTAGGTGATTCTATGAGGAGCTTCACGAGAGCCAGCACGCTCGATCCCGTTCCCGGCGACATCGTCAGCCTGCTGCGCCGAATCGACATCGCGGCCGGCGCCGAGGCGCGCCACGTCGACCAACTTCCCCAACTGCTCGGCACCCTGCAGGAACAGGCACGCATCGAGTCGGTCACCGCCTCGAGCGCGATCGAGGGCGTGCATGTCGCCGAGGGCAGAGTGCCCAACCTCGTGTCGGGCAACCCGCAACGCATTCGCAACCGCAGCGAAGCCGAGTTCGCCGGCTACAGCGCCGCGCTCGACTACCTCAACCAACAGGACCCGGGTGAACTCACCGTCGGACTGGTGTTGCACCTCCATCGACTGCTGTTCTCCTTCACCGATGGACGCGGTGGATACTTCAAGGCCGAGGACAACCTCGTCATCGATCGCCACCCCGACGGCAGCACGAGCACGCGCTTCACCCCGGTCGGTTGGCAGGAGACACCGTTCTACATGGACGAGCTCGTCGCACGCACCAACACCGCGCTCCGCGACAACGAGACCCATCCGCTGCTGATCATCGCCGCGTTCGCGCGCGACCTGCTGTGCATCCACCCGTTCGCCGACGGCAACGGCCGCATCGCACGACTCGCCACCACCCACCTCCTCCAACGGTCCGGCTACGGGGTCGGCAAGTACGTGAGCGTCGAACAACTCATCTACGAGACCAGGGACGAGTACTACCAAGCGCTCGCAGCATCGACGACAGGCTGGTTCGACGACGGCCAACACAGCGTCTGGCCGTGGGCGGGCTATCTGCTCGGCCGACTCGACGCCGCCTGCACGCGTTTCGGGACCCGCGTCGCCGCAGGGACCGGCGGCGGCACCAAACAGGACCGGGTACGCGACTTCGTGCTGCTGCACGCCCCGACACCGTTCACCATCGCCGACATCCGCCGCGCAGTTCCAGGCATCAGCGACAACACCATCCGGCTCGTCCTCGCCGAACTGAGAGACCAACGGCTGATCGCCAACGACGGCACCGGCCGCAGCGCGAGCTGGCATCGCGTGGGTCACTGAACGGCTCTGCACGACTCGCGAGCATCAGCGCAGAAGCCCCAGGCCGGCTTCCCCGTCCAGCGTGCATATCGGCAGTTCTGTGCTCGCGCTTCGGGGCGCGCGTACTCTCGGGTCCCTCGCTCATCTGAAGTCGGCAGCCGGACGCTCAGACGTCCAGGTTGCCCAGTGATCGCAGTCCGGCCTGCCGTCACACCCGGCCTGCCGTTCGGT
>CAZTVJ010000409.1:0-1887 GCA_964616935.1 uncultured Acidimicrobiales bacterium
CCGAAGACGCGGAACAGCACGCGGCGATCGATGAGGTGGCGTCCGATCGGCGGACGGGCCAGCGCGTCGGACGCGGGCGGCTCGGCACCGAGTGCGAGGGCGGGGAGCAGATCGGTGCCGATGTCCAGCGCGAGGATCTGCAGCACGCCGAGCGCGAGAGGGAAGCGACCGCCGGAGAGCGCCCAGATCACGAACGGCGTGAGCTCGGCCACGTTGTCGGTGAGGTGGTACGTGAGGAAGCGGCGGATGTTGGTGAACGTCGCCCGACCCTGCTCGACGGCGCTGACGATGGTGGCGAAGTCGTCGTCGAGCAACACCAGATCGGCGGCCTCGCGAGCCACGTCGGTGCCCGAGCGGCCCATGGCGATCCCGATGTCGGCCTGCTGGAGTGCAGGGCCGTCGTTGACGCCGTCCCCGGTCATGGCGACGACATGCCCGCGAGCCTGCAGGGCCTTCGCGATCTTCAGCTTCGTCTCGGGATCGACCCGGCTGATGACGATGCCGTCTCGATCGAGCAGCGCCCCCAGCAGCTGCTCGTCATCGGGGAGGTCGACGGCTTCCAGCACCATGCCCCCCTCGGGCGGAGCCAGTCCGACTTCGCGGGCGATGGCGGCCGCCGTGGCAGGGTGGTCACCGGTCACCATGGCGACGCGGATGCCAGCCGACCGGCAGGCGACCAGCGCCGCCGAAACCTCCGGACGGGGCGGGTCCTCCAAGCCGAGCAGGCCGACCAGCTCGAGGTCGCGCTCGGCATCGTCGGCGCCGGACCAGGCCGAAGGATCGGGCGCCGGCCGAGCAGCGACGGCCAGCACGCGCAGCCCACGGGCGGCAAGGTCCTCGAGCACGTGCTCGCCGATGTGGTCTCCTGTGGTGCACCTCGGCATGACGCTGTCCGGCGCACCCTTCACGTAGAGCCAGCCGTCGCCGACGACGGACTTGCGCCGCCGCCGAGGGTCGAACGGGAAGCGGCGGACGGCGTCGAAGGGACCGGGCTCGAGGCCGAGCCGGTGCACCAGGGTGTCGATGGCTGCCTCCATCGGGTCACCCCGAGCGCTCCAGCCATCGGCACCCTCGATGGCCCGACCGTCCGAGCATCGCCAGGCTGCGGCCGCAGCTCGTTCCAGCGCGCCACGTGCGGCCGGGTCGACGTCGACCGTGCCGTCCGGCTCGTAGCCCTGGCCCTCGATCGTCGCCGACCCGGCTGGTGTCCAGACCGCCACCACGGCCATCTGGTTGCGGGTCAACGTGCCCGTCTTGTCGGTGCAGATGAAGGTGGTCGAGCCCAGCGTCTCGACCGCTTCCAGGCGACGGACGAGGGCGTTGCGATGGGACATGCGCTGAGCACCGATGGCCAACGAGAGCGTGACCGTGGGCAGCAGGCCCTCGGGCACGAGAGCGACGGTGACGCCGATGGCGAACAGGAAGCCGTCCGACGCGGGCTGGCCGACCGCCACGGCGATGCCGAAGAAGACGACCCCCACGACGACCGCGATCAGGGCGATGGTGCGCACGACCCGGTCGAGCTCCTCGGCCAGGGGGCTGGTCGGGCGCCGGCCTCCACGGGTCAGGCGGGCCACGCTGGCCAGGCGGGTGTGGTCGCCCGTGGCCGTCACCACGCCGAAACCGTCGCCCTCGACGACGAAGGTGCCCGCGGCAGCTTCACCGCCTGCCTCCACCACCTCGGGGACGCTCTCGCCGGTCAGCGTCGACGTGTCGACCTCGAGGGCGTGGGCCTCGGTGATGCGCAGATCGGCCGAGACGCGGTCACCGGCGGCCAGGACCACCAGGTCTCCTCGGACCAGGTCGTCGGCAACGATCTCGACGCGTTGCCCATCGCGCGCGACCGTGACTCGCCGAGGGAGGAGGTCACGGAGCTGCTCGGCCGCC
>CAZTVJ010000410.1:0-3393 GCA_964616935.1 uncultured Acidimicrobiales bacterium
GGCTCGTTCCCGGCGGGCGGCGTGCCCCCGTTGGCCGCGTGCGTGCTGCCGAGTGGGGTCATTGGCGTCTTCCCCGGTGAGGCCAGCGTGTGCGATGCCCTCGGCCTCGCGCGACTTGCCACGGACGGTGCTGCCTCGGATACTGTGAGCGTTGTTCAACTGGTCGACACGCTTACGGCGGCGCTTGCCGCTCCGAACTGCCTCGACGTGGCTACGGCGGAGGTGCTCGTCCGTGACCGTCTCGGCCAGCTGGACCTCGTCGGATGGACCCTGATCTCACCAGCATCGAACGGGCAAGGGCGGCCCTGCACCTCGATCGACATCGACCCTCCGGCGAGGACCATTCGCCTGGTGCCCATACCGGCACCGGGCGCCAGCTGATCCCAGCAGGAGGACTCGCCCATGTTCCGCCGAACGATCGCCACCGCCGCCCTGGTGGCTTCGTGTGTCCTGGTCCCCGTCGCCACCGCCGCCGCGGACGATGCCGACCCCTCCACGGCCGCCTATGACGGCGGCGAGATCGAGCTCGCCGACGGCGGCTGGGACGGTGCTCGCGCTTGTGCCGTCATCGACGAGACGTCGCAGTGCTTCGCCAGCGAGGCCGAGATGAACGACTGGCTCGCCACGGAGGCGTCGGCGAGCAACCCGGGGTCCGGCCTGTCGGCGTTGGGTTCTGGCCGGTTCGAGGCGCCGTCCGCCTATGCGCTCACGTGCGCCAGCTCGTTGCGCCTCTACGAGCACGGCGGCTTCGGTGGCCGCGTCCTGTACCTGTCCTCGCGAGGCCTCTGGTTCAACTTGAGGGACTTCAGCTTCGACAACAAGACGAGCAGCTTCAAGGTGGGGGCCTGCACTGGCTACCTCGCGGAGTACTCGAGCGGTGGGGGCGGCTGGTACCCGGGCAGCGGCGCCTACGCAAGCGTGCCCGTCATGTACAGCTCGTGGAACGACCGGATCTCGTCGACCTACGTGGCGTAGACCCGGCCTCAGCTCACGAGGGGGAGCACCTCTTGCATGAACCGCTGGAGCTGCTCCTCGGACTTCTTGTAGGAGTCGCCCGGGAAGTTCGGGAAGATCGTGAGGTGCTCCATGCCGGTCAGGTCGCGGAAGAAGCTCAGCTCGGCGGCGACCTCCTCCGGTGAGCCCACCAGCCACGTCTTCTGCTGCACCGACTCCTCGAGCGTCGGGATGAGGCCGGCCGCCGCCGGGCGACCGTCGCCGCCCATGTAGCCCTTGCTCCAGCCGTAGGGGCCGAGGAACTTCCAGAACTCGTCGTGGCCGGGACGGGCCGTCTCCATGGCGCGCTCGTGGGTGTCCTCGACGCGCACGCTCACCACGAGCATGCGGTGCTGGCCCGGCTCCAGCGTGTTGCCGTGGGTCTCGGTCCACAGCTCGCCGTAGCGGTCCCACATGCGCTTGATGAAGGCGTGGTGCTGCAGCCAGAACACCGCTCGGTGGCCTGCCCTCGGCACGTACTCGAGCGTGGGCGGCGAGGTGACGGGTTGCCAGATCTCGTAGGGGTAGCGCGGCCGAGGGATCAGCGTGAGGTGCTGGACGGTGGAGCCACGGTCGGGGCGGCCGGGCGGCGGCAGCTCGAAGTGCTTGCCCTTGAACGAGAACAGCTCGTCGTCGAGGGCGCGCTTCACGATCTCCATCGACTCCTCGAACACCTCCCGGTTCAGGGCGTCGGCCGCGGCCTTGTCCGGGTTGTCGAACGAGCCGATGGAGACGTGCTGCGCGTTGAGGGTCTCGGTCTCGCGGGGCACGGTGCCGCGCCCGACGCCGAGGATGCCCCGACCGCCCGAGAAGTTGTGCATGGTCGCGAAGTCCTCGGCCAGGCGCAGCGGGTGCCACTGCGGGACGATGTTGAACATCGTCCCGATGCGGATGCGGTTGGTCTTGGCCGCGAGCCACGTGCCGAGCAGGAGGCCGTTGCCCACGACCTCGTACCCCTCGTACTGGAAGTGGTGCTCGGTCAACCAGTACGAGTCGTAGCCGAGCTGGTCGGCCAGGACCCCCATGTCGACGAGGCGCTCGGTGGCGAACCAGAAGTCGTCCTGGGTGGCCCGGCGGTCCTGCGGGGCGGGCGGGCCGGCACCGGCGTCGTCCATCTCGACCCCGCCGAAGAAGAAGACCCCGACCTTCACGGCCACCTCCGATCGCTGCCCGGGCCACTGGCCCCGACGGGTTGGACGCTACCGCAGGCCCTCGGGGGCTCACCCCGGCCAGGGTTGCTCGCGGGGATGCACCTGACGCGCCGTCGTATCCTTTCGGCGGTGGCGGACGTTGGCACGGACGACCGCACGCGGACTGCTGGGGAGCTGCGTTTGCCCCGAACCCGAACCGAGGCCGGCGAGGGCGATTTCGCCCGGCTGCTCGACGGCGCCCGCCGTCGCGATCCCGCGTGCCTGCGGCGCTTGCACGACGGCGTGGTTCGCCAGGTCGGGACGTACCTGCGTGCGAACGGTGCCGCCGACGCTGCGGGCAGCACCAACGAGGTGCTGTACCGGGCCTTGACCAACCTGCACCGCTTCGAGGGAGCCGAGGATCGGTTCCGAGCCTGGGTGCTCACCATCGCCCACCACCTGGTGATCGACGAGCGGCGGGCCCGCAGCCGCAGGCCGACGGAGGTGCCGCTGCCCGAGGAGGCGGACTCGCTGGCGGCGGGCGACGATCCCGTCGCCACCGCCGAGGCATCCGCCTCCACCCGGGCCGTGCTCGACGCGATCGCTGATCTGCCCGATGCTCAGCGTCAGGTGATCACCCTGCGCTGGGTGGGCGGGCTCTCCCTCGCTGAGGTCGCGGAGATCCTCGGATGCAAGGTGGGAGCGGTGAAGGCCTTGCAGCACCGTGGTGTGGAGGCGTTGCGGTCCCGGGTCGGGTCCGTATCCAACCCGCTCGACCTGACGTTCACAGCACCATGACGCCGCCGACGATCACGGGCACGGGGGGCACCAGCCTCACCGACGACGTGCGGCTCGACGCGCCCGAGCTGGCGGCCACGCTCGACACGGCGCTGGCGGAGCTGCTCGACGAACCGGCGCCCGCACCCGATGCGCGGCTGGCCTCGCTGCTCGCCACCGGCCTGGGCGCCGCGGCGGCGTCCGTCGTCTCGCTCCCGGCCCGGCGACGCCCGACCGCGCGGCGCATGGCGATCGGCGGCTGCGCTGTTGCGGGCGCGCTCCTGGCCACGACGGGCCTGGCCGCGGCGGCCGTGCTGCCCGCCCCCGTGCAGCGTGCGGTCGCCGCGGCGGCATCCCGCGTGGGCATCGACCTCCCCTCACCGGCGTCGAGTGACGACGTGGTGGTGGCCATCGACCGCATCGGCTCGACGGCGCCGGCCCCGACGACGGTGGCGGCGACGACGTCGACCGCGGTCCCCGGCTCGTCCGCGTT
>CAZTVJ010000411.1:0-6490 GCA_964616935.1 uncultured Acidimicrobiales bacterium
GAGGAGGATGGGGCCCCACCACTCGATCATCTGTCGCTTGACCTCGACGGGGCATGGCGCCGCAGCATGGATCGCCATCCGATGGCTCGACAGATCGTGTCGGGTACGAAGCTCCTCGGGCTGCTTGAGCATCCGGCTGAACATGGTCGGGACCCACTGGCTGTGCGTCACGCGATGGCGCTCGATCAAGGCGAGGGCGTCGGCGGGGTCGAACCGCTCCATCACGACGATGGTGCCACCGCGGGTCGTGACGCCGGTGGTGAACCCGAGGGGGGCCGAGTGATAGAGCGGCGCGGGCGAGAGGTACATGGTGTCAGGACTGAAGCCGAACAGCAGGTCGAGCGCGCCGTCGTCGGGCTCGCTCACGAGCCGGCCCGTCAACGGCCGTTTGATGCCCTTCGGGCGGCCGGTCGTGCCGCTGGAGTACAGCATGAACTCGCCCTTGGGCTCGGCGTCGAGCGCTGCCGCCGGCTGCGCGGCGAGGACGTCCGCGTAGGACTCGAAGCCAGCCACCGTGCCGCCGAAGGCCAGGCGCACCGGGCAGTCGGGGATGAGCGCCAGCAGCTCGGCGGCAACGTCGCCCAGCACCGCCGACACGACCAGTGCCTTCGCCTCGCAGTCGTTCACGATGTACGCGGCCTCCTCGGCGGTGAGGTACCGGTTCACCGTGGTGAGGTAGAGCCCCGAGCGCTGGGTGGCCCACACGACCTCGACGTACTGGGGCTGGTTGTCGCTGAAGATGGCGACGTGGTCACCGGGTCGCAGCCCGGCCGACCACCAGCTCTGGGCGAGCTGGTTGGAGTGGTCGTCGAGCTCGCGAAAGGTGAGCGTCTCACCCGAGCCGCCCATGATGACGGCCGGCTTGTCGGGCATGGTGACGGCATGCGCGCCCGGATACATCGGTTCCCCCTGGGTGACAGCGGGGCGACGCCCCGGATGGCTACGACGCGGCGCGGCGCGGCCGCTGGGCCCGGGTGGCCTCGCGCGGGATGAGCGTGGGGTTCACCTTGCGCATCACGGTGTCGCCGTCGATGACGCACCGACCGATGTCGCTGCGACCCGGCAGGTCGTACATCACGTTGAGCAGGACCTCTTCGAGGATGGCCCGCAGACCCCGAGCACCCGTGCCGCGGAGCAGCGCCTGGTCGGCGACGGCCTCGAGCGCGTCGTCCGTGAACTCGAGCTCGACCTCTTCGAACTCGAAGAACTTGCGGTACTGCTTCACGAGCGCGTTCTTCGGCTCCACGAGGATCTCCACCAGCGCGGCCTGGTCCAGGTTGGACACGGCACCGATGACGGGCAGGCGACCGACGAACTCGGGGATGAGGCCGAACTTCAACAGGTCCTCCGGGAGCACCTGGCCGAGCAGCTCTCCCGTGTCCTTGTCGTGCTTCGAGCGGATGGTGGCCCCGAAGCCCACGCCCTTGTGGCCGATGCGGCTCTCGATGAGCTTGTCGAGCCCGGCGAACGCCCCGCCACAGATGAACAGGATGTTCGTGGTGTCGATCTGGATGAACTCCTGGTGGGGGTGCTTGCGGCCACCCTGCGGCGGCACCGAGGCGGTGGTGCCCTCGAGGATCTTCAGCAGCGCCTGCTGGACGCCCTCGCCCGAGACGTCCCGGGTGATCGACGGGTTCTCGCTCTTGCGCGCGATCTTGTCGATCTCGTCGATGTAGATGATGCCCGTCTCGGCCTTCTTGACGTCGTAGTCCGCGGCCTGGATGAGCTTCAGCAGGATGTTCTCGACGTCCTCACCCACGTACCCGGCCTCGGTGAGCGCCGTGGCGTCCGCGATGGCGAAGGGCACGTTCAGCATCCGGGCGAGCGTCTGGGCCAAGAGCGTCTTGCCGCAGCCCGTGGGACCGAGCAGCAAGATGTTGGACTTCGCCAGCTCGACGTCGTCGTGGTGCCCCGGCCCGTGGTGCTGGCCGAACTGGATGCGCTTGTAGTGGTTGTAGACCGCGACCGCCAGGATCTTCTTGGCCCCGTCCTGGCCGACCACGTAGTCGTTGAGGAAGGTGTAGATCTCCCGCGGCTTGGGCAGCTCGTCGAAGCGCAGCTCGGAGGACTCGGCCAGCTCCTCCTCGATGATCTCGTTGCAGAGATCGATGCACTCGTCGCAGATGTAGACACCTGGACCCGCGATGAGCTTCTTGACCTGCTTCTGCGACTTGCCGCAGAACGAGCACTTCAGCAGCTCGCCCGAGTCCCCGAACTTCGCCACGATCTGCTTCTCCCCCCAGCCCTACTTGATGGGCCCAGCGTTGTCGACAGCGTCACGAGCAACGATCACCTCGTCGATGATGCCATAGTCGCGGGCCTCATAGGCTGACATCACGAAGTCGCGGTCGGTGTCCTTGTGTATCCGCTCGACCGGCTGGCCCGTGTGGCGGGAGATGATCTCCTCGAGGAGGTCACGCATCCGCATGATCTCCTTGGCCGCCAGCTCGATGTCAGCGGCCTGCGCGTAGCCGGTAGCGCCGTACGGCTGGTGGAGCAGGACGCGAGCGTGGGGCAGTGCCAGGCGCTTGCCCTTCGTGCCCGCCGCGAGCAGCACCGCGGCCGCCGATGCAGCCTGGCCGAGGCAGATGGTGGCGATGTCGTTGCGGATGAACTGCAGGGTGTCGTAGATGGCGAACAGCGCCGTGAGGTCTCCCCCGGGGCTGTTGATGTAGATGTTGATGTCCTTGTCGGGGTTCTCCGACTCGAGGTGGATGAGCTGCGCGCAGATGAGGTTGGCGATCGTGTCGTCGATCGGCGTGCCCAAGAAGATGATGTTCTCCTTGAGCAGGCGGCTGTAGAGGTCGTAGGCGCGCTCGCCCCGGTTCGTCTGCTCGACCACGGTGGGTACGAGGTAGTTCTGCATCTCCGTCAGCAGCGCCCGGTGGGCGAGGCTGCGCTGGTCGGGGGTCAAGCGTGCTCCTCGGCGTGGTCGTGATCGGGGTCGTGATCGTTGTCGTGATCATGGCTGGCGTGCAGCTCGTGATCGTGCTGTTGGTCGTGCAGCTCCTCCAGCGAGGGAAGGAGCTTCGAGCGGTCGAGCGCCTTGCCGTCGGGGTCGACGATCTCGAGGTGCTCGAGCACCCAGTCCAGCGCTTTGCGCTTGCGCAGCTCCCACCGCAGCTCGGGCACGGCGTCGTTGCGCACGTAGGCCTTGCGCACCGCGCTGGGCTTCTCGCGCACCCGCACCGCCACCCGGGCGTACTCGGCCTCGAGATCGTCGTCGGTGGCCTCGAGCTGCTCGGCGTCCGCGACCGCTCGCAGCGCGAGATCGACCTTGACCGCCTTCGTGGCCATCGCCCGGAGCTGCTCGATGAACTCGGCCTGGTCCTGCCCGGTGGCGCTGAGGAACTGCTCCAGCGACAGGCCCTGGGCCTGGAGGCGCATGACGGCCTCCTCCGCTCGGCCACGTAGCTCGTTGTTGACCAGCACCTCCGGCGGCTCATCGTCGACGAGCTGGGCCAGCGCGTCGGTGGCCCGCTCGACGAGCAGCTGGCGAGCCTGGCCGAGACGCACGACCCCCAGCTGCTCACGCTGGGCCTCTCGCCACGCCTCGGCGGACTCGAACCCGTCGGTGTTCTCCTGCACCCACTCGTCGGTGATCTCGGGCAGCACGAGCTCTTGCACCTTCTTCACCGAGATGGCGAAGTCGGCCGGCTCCTCAGTGCCCGACGGCGTGGCGACGAATTCCCGCTTGTCGTCGGCCAGGGCACCGATGATGTAGTCGTCGAAGTCCGCCGCGATCCAGCCGCGACCAAGCTCGTACATCCAGTCCTCGGCCGTGAGCCCGACGACCGCTTCGCCATCGCGCGTGGCGGCCAGGTCGATCGTGACCATGTCGCCCTTCACCGCAGGACGGTCGACGTCGGCCAGCTCACCGTGTGGGCGGCGCAGCGCGTCGAGGCGGGCGTCGATCTCCTCGTCGCCGACGGCCGGGTCCACCAGCTCCACCCTGAGGCCGCCATAGCCGGGCACGCTGACCTGTGGGCGGACCTCGACGGTGGCGTCGAACTGCACCGGCCCATCTTCCTCGCCGCCCGTGATGTCGACCTCGGGCGCGGCGATGACGTCGACGTCGTGCTCTCGCACGGCCTTGGCCAGGTAGCTGGGGATGGCGTCTCGCAGCGCCTGTTCGCGGGCCGGGGCCACGCCGAGGCGAGCCTCCAGCACTCGCCGGGGCGCCTTGCCCGGGCGGAAGCCGGGGATGCGGACCTCTCGAGCGATCTTGCGAAAGGCGTCGTCGATGTCTCGGTCGAACTCTGCTTCGTCGACCTCGACGGAGAGCTTGACCAGTCGGCGTCCTTCGTTCCCCTCGAGGGGTTCCAGCGTGCTCTTCACAGGTGGGTCACTCTACCGGGGCGCCTCCCCGAACCCGGCCACGCCGCCGCGCCCGATCGACGGCCCGAACGGCGCTCGGTCCTGGCGTGCAGGCGACCCCACCAGGATGCGCCAAGATGAGGCTCGTATGCCGACCTGGAAGCCGCACAGCCTGGCCAAGCCGCACCTCGACCAGCTCGACCTGAAGATGGGCGATCGGGTCGCGGCCACGGTCGACCTCCCGGGCGTTCCCGAGGGGACCCAAGGCAAGGTGCTGCTGGCGGCGGGGTTCAACTGGCTGCGCTACCGGGTGCTGTTCGCCAACGGCGTGGAGCTGAGCGACCTCGACCACCGCAACCTCCAACCGATCGGTCGCACCGCCAAGCGGCTGGCCAAGCGGGCCGCCAAGGCGGCCAAGGCGGGCTGAGGCCCCAGGTCTCAGCGGGCCGGCGTCGCCGCGGTCGGGCGCGCGGTGGCCGGCACACGGCGGGCCGCGAAGGCAGCGACGCCCCATGCTCCGAGGGCCACGGCCGTGCAGAGATGCCAGAGGGCATGACCTTGGAACGGTGAACCGTCACTGCAGAGCGGGCCGCCCGTGCGGCCGAGGAGGTTGGCCGAGACGCCGACCACGAGCGCACCGATGGCCACCGCATATGCCTGGCGGGCGCGCCGGAAGGCGTAGCGGCGCCCCGCGCTGGCGAGCTCCGTGCCCAACGCGAGAGCGGCGAACACCGCACTGACGGCGTTCGAGGACTGCGGTGAGCCGGCCAGCACCATGCCGACGATGGCGAGGACGACGGCGCCCGTGCCGAGCAGCTGCACCGTCGTCATGGGCCGCATCGTCGACACGTCGTACAGCACGATGAACAGCAGCGGGGCGATGATCGCGACGTCGTGGATCCACGCCGACCCGGGCCACGCCGGTCCGTGGAACAGCACCCCGCCGGCGAAGTTCGCGGCGATGGCAGCGCCGTAGACAGCTGGCAGCCACCGCTGTCCCGCCGGCCGGCGCAGCCCGTAGACGACCAGTGCGCCACCGACCACCAGGAACGCGAGGCTGGAGAGGGTGTTCACCGGCTGGGCCAACAGCCCGGAGTGGACGGCCTCGCAGTCGGAGTCGCCGAGGCGCCGCGGCAGGCTGGCGCCCAAGCCCCGACCCCACCCACCGCCCACCACGGCACCGAGATTACGCCACTGCGTCCGGGTCGATCGCGCCCTGCTCGAGGCGTCGATCGGGCCGGATCCGGTGATCGGCGCGCCTAGGATCGCGCTCGTGACGCGTCAGCAGGCAGATCCGTCCTCGCATTCGCGTTGGATCGTCCCCTTGACCATCGCGCTGCTCGCGGTGGCCGGATGCGGGTCTGCGGCGGACCAGGCCGAGGTCGTCTCTGTCACCTCACTCAGCGTTGACGCCTGCCAGTTGGTGCGGCCGAACGTCGTAGAGCTCGCCCTCGGCGTCACTGGCGACAAGGTGGCCGGCCCCAACCCCTTCGCGGGTGGTAGCTGCAACTGGCACAGCTCCGACCCGTTCTGCTCCATGCGGTCGCTTGGTGTCGAGGTCCGTTCGGGCGTGACGGCCCAGGAGGACTTCCTCGCCGCCAGGGCGATCGCCGAGCGTCTCCGCGACGTCGCCGGCCTGGGCGACGGCGCGTTCTACAGTGCCGACGTGCTGCCGGCCGACTCCTACGTGGAGGTCTCCCACCTCGACGTGCGCGAGGGTCAGACGTGGATGCGCTTCACGATCACCGGTCGCGTGGGCGACGGCGCGCAGGACATCCTCAACCGGGTGGCGGCTTCGGTGGTCGCTACGGCCTGAGCACCACCCGGCCGGATCGCGGGGGCGACCTGGCCTAGCCTTGACCCATTACCGGGGAGTGGCGCAGCGGTAGCGCACCTGCTTTGGGAGCAGGAGGTCGGGGGTTCAAATCCCCCCTCCCCGACCAGTCTGACCAGGCACGATAGGATTGGCCTCGCTGCTTCGGCAGCCGATGTATCACCGAGGTATCAGAGGTGAGGCCATGGGATGGAAGGCCACCGGCCAGGCGACGGTGCGCAAGCAGCGCGACAAGTGGGTCGTGCGGGTGGACGGGATCGACACCGAGACGGGCAAGCACCGGCCTCGTCAGCTGGGTACGTATGCGTCGCAGCGCTCGGCGCTGGCCGCCGCTCGCTC
>CAZTVJ010000412.1:0-1661 GCA_964616935.1 uncultured Acidimicrobiales bacterium
GGTCGCTGGTGTCGGGCTCGGCGGCCAAGCGCTCCGGCGCGGCACGGTCCGCCGGGCGGGTGGCGCGAGCTCGACCGCGACCGGGCCGGCTCACCCGGATCGGCCCACCCGCCGGTGCCGGCCGATGGTCGCTGGTGGCACCGCTGCTCCTACCCCCGCCATCGGCCACTGCGGCTACGCACGCGCGGGCGTTGCAGCTGCTCGAGCGTCATGGGGTGCTCACCCGTGAGGCCGTCCTGGCCGAGGGCGTAGAGGGCGGCTTTGCCGGGGTCTACGGCGTGCTCAAGGCGCTGGAGGAGCGGGGCCAGGTGCGGCGCGGCTACTTCGTCGCCGGGCTCGGTGCGGCCCAGTTCGCGCTCCCCGGTGCCGTCGACCGACTCCGAGCCCTGCGCGAGAGCGATGCCGAGGAACCGGCCATCGTCCTCGCGGCCACGGACCCGGCCCAGCCGTACGGTGCCGCGCTGGCCTGGCCGGAATCCGCCGGGCGTCCCGCCCGCGCCGCGGGATGCCTGGTCGTTCTGGTCGGGGGTCAGGTGGGCGCCTGGCTCGATCGCCGGGGCCACACCCTCGTCACGTTCCCGCTCGTCGCCTGCTCCGCCTGGATCGACGCGCTGGTCCACCTCGTGAAGGACGGTCGGGTCCGCAGCCTCGAGCTCCGCAAGATCGACGGTGCGCCGGCCGGGGAGTCGCCGGCGGCTCCCGCGCTGCGGGCGGCCGGGTTTGTCGACGGCTACCGGGGGCTCGTCCTGCGAGGCTGATCGAGCCGGCCCGCCCTAGTCTCGGAGCGATGCCCGAGGGCGACACCATCCACCGCACGGCCGTCGCCCTCCGCACGGCCGTGCTCGGCAAGCCCCTGACCGCCTTCGAAGCGCCACGTCTCACCGGGATCCGGCCGTCGATAGGCGCGGTGGTCGAACGGGTGGAGAGCCGGGGCAAGCACCTGGAGATCGGCTTCGACGATGGTGTCGTCCTGCACACCCACATGCGGATGACCGGCTCGTGGCACCTCTACCGAACCGGCGAGCAATGGCGGAAGAGCTCGCGCCAGGCCCGCGTCATCATCGAGGTGCCGGGTTGGCAGGCCGTCTGCTTCTCGGCGCCCGTCGTCCGGACCTACCGCGCCAAGGAGTTCCTCCCCAACGCCCGCCTGGCCCAGCTCGGCCCTGACCTCTGCTCGCCCGAGGCCGACCTCCATGACGCAGTCGCCCGCATCGATCGCTTCGCCGCACCCGAGTCAACGGTCGCCGAGGTGCTGCTCGACCAGCGGATCGCGTGCGGCGTGGGCAACGTCTACAAGTCCGAGGTGCTGTGGGTCGGCGAGCTGCACCCGTTCACGGCCATCGGTGCGCTGCTGGTCGAGCAGCGGCTCGTGCTGCTCGAGACGGCGGCCCGGCTCTTGCAGGCCAACCTCGACCGACCGAACCGAGTCACCGTGGCGGGGGTGCCCGGCGGCGTCGCTGTCTACGGGCGACACAACAAGCCGTGCTTCCGCTGTGGCACGCCCGTCGAGGTGGCCAAGCACGGCGAGCACGCTCGGGTCACGTACTGGTGTCCCGGTTGCCAGCTCTACGTGGCGTGGGAGTCGCCCGACCCGCCCGCCGCCGACGAGCCGTGGGTCGACGAGCCGTGGGTCGACGAGCCGTGGGTCGGCGAGGAGTGGG
>CAZTVJ010000413.1:0-4628 GCA_964616935.1 uncultured Acidimicrobiales bacterium
CGATGGTGCATCTGGCGCTGACTACGGGTGGAACGTACGGGAGGGTCCCTGCGCCATCGGTTCGACGACGAACTGTGGCCCCGCGGCGAACGTGACGAACCCGGTGCTCGCCTACAGCCACGCCGCGACGGGCTGCGAATCCATCGTGGGTGGAGCGTTCGTGCCCAACGGCGCCTGGCCGGGCTTCGACGGCGCCTACCTCTACGGCGACTTCATCTGCGGCAAGATCTTCACCGCCAGCGCCGTGTGCGGAAGTTGGACGTCGTCGACGCTCGCCTCGGGTGTCGGCCAGATCGTCGAGCTGCAGTTCGTCGGCAAGGACCTCTGGTACACCACCATCTCCGGCCAGGTCCGCAGGATCATCCCGCCGCCCTCGCCTACCGGCGGCGCGGCCAGCCGCTTCGTCCCCGTCGCCACGCCGGCGCGCAAGCTGGACACCCGCACCGGCATCGGTGGTCCGGCCGGCGTCGTCTCCGCGGGCGGCACTCGCACGGTCGCGCTGAGCCCGGAGGTCCCTGCCGGGGCTGTGGCGGCCGCCGTGAACGTCACGATCGTCGGCTCGACCGGTCCGGGCTACGTGACGGCGTGGCCGGCGGACAAGCCGCGCCCGCCCACGTCGACCATCAACACGACTCGCCTCGGACAGATCGTGCCGAACACGGCCCTCGTGGCCATATCACCCTCGCAGCAGCTCAACGTGTTCACCGAGACCGGTGGGCATCTGCTCGTCGATGTCTACGGCTACTTCGTCACCTCCGGTGTGACGACGTCAGGCCGATTCCAGTCGCTGCCGCCGCAGCGGATCCTCGACACCCGGTCCGGCCTCGGCGCGCCGAACGCCAAGGTGAACGGCACGGTCGCGTTGCAGGTCACCGGGCAGGGCGGCATCCCGGGCAGCGGCGTGGCGGCTGTGGCCGTGGTGCTGACCGGCACGGAGTCGACATCGACGGGCTTCGTCTCCGCGTGGCCCACCGGGCTACTGCAGCCGAACACCTCCACGCTGAACCTCACGGGCGCAGGCGACACGCGGGCGAACCTCGTGGTGGTTCCGGTCGGGGCGGGCGGCAAGGTGAGCTTGTTCAGCAGCCAACCGACCCACCTGATCGCGGACGTGGCCGGATGGTTCACCGACGCCGGCGCCGCCTCGTCGGGAAGCGGTCTGTTCGTGCCGATCACGCCGGCACGACTGCACGACTCCCGGGAGGTCGGCCGCCCCCTCGGCGTGCTGCCCGGCGGAGCGGGATGCACGCTTGGCAACGGCTGGGCCGTGCCACCCACGGCCAGTGCGGTAGCCGCCAACCTCACGGCGGTCAACTCTGCGTCGGTGGCGTTCCTCACCGCCTACCCGGGCGGCACGGGCTGGCCGAACTCGTCGAACCTCAACACGACCAGGCCCGGCGATGTGGTGGCGGCCCAGGCAGTGACGAAGCTCGGCGGTGGCCAGGCGGTGTCCTACCTGGCCAGCGTTCCGTTGAGCCTCATCGTGGACGTGACCGGCTGGTTCACCTGATCGGGGCCAGCCGGCTGCCGTTCACGCCAGGACGGCGCCGACGGTCGGCTGTGGTGCTCTCACGCCAACGTCGATCGCCAGGTCCGTGAACACGTCGAGCATCTCGGAGCGGTACCGCAGCTGGATCTGCAAGTCGGTGCGCCGAGCGGCGAAGACGCTGTCCGGCTCGAGGCGCTCCACACCGGCGGACCGGGCCATCTGGACGCGCACGCTGGCTTCCGCGAACAGCTCGTCGTGGCCCGGGTGCTCGAGGGCCAGCTCGGACAGCGTGGCGAGGACCAGCTCTTCTTCGATCGTGCCGAGCCCGTCGTGGCCGTCGTTGGCGCTGAGGCCGATCGATGCGGCGGTGGCGAGGATGTCCATCGGAGCCCTCCTGGGACGGTTCGGCGATCCGGCTGTTGCCGGATCTCCCGGTTGTACTACGCAACCGGCGGTCGGCGGGATTGATTGCGTGACTACAGGCACAGGTCAGGTCACGAGGTCCGTCGAGCGCCGTCGACCTTGCCGTAGAAGACGCGCTCCACCACCTTGCGGGCCCGCCGCGTGACACGCCGGTAGTGCTCGCGGAGCTCGGAGGGCGTGGTGCCGAGCGAGCGAGCCAACCAGAGCAGCTCGGTCGCGTCCTGCGGCAGCGAGTTGCCGGCCCGCCCGCGCACGAGGAAGAGCCGGTTCCGGGCGGCCTCGCAGAACCGGTAGGCCGTCGCCAGGATCTCGGCGTCCTGGGGGTCGAGCAGGCCGTCCGCCACGAGCAGCCCCATGGCGGCCATGGTGGAGGGGGCGCGGACTCCGGATCGCAGCTGGAGCAGCTGCACCGTCCACTCGATGTCCGACAGCGACCCCCGGCCGAGCTTGAGGTGGAACGCCGGGTCGTCCCCGATCGGGATGCGCTCCCGCTCGATGCGGGCCTTCATGCGGCGGATCTCCCGGACGTCGTCGGTGGACAGCCCTGGTTCCCAGACGAATGCGTCCAACAGGTTCATGAACGCCGCGGCCACGTCCGGGTTTCCGGCCACGGGCCGCGATCTCGCCATCGCCTGGCGTTCCCAGACCAGCGCCCACCGGTGGAAGTAGGTGGCGTAGCCCTCCAGCGAGCGGGCCACCGGACCCTGCTTCCCCTCCGGCCGCAGGTCGAGGTCGAGGTCCCAGATGCGCTCGGCCGGCGTGGGCCCGTCGACGAAGCGGCGCAGGCTCATGGCCAGACGTACGCCCTCCTCGTAGTCGGACGCGCTGGTCCCGTCGTACACCAGCACCACGTCGAGGTCGCTCGCGTAGGACAGCTCCTCGCCGGCGAAGCGTCCGAGCGCGATCACCGCGAAGGGCAGCGTCGGTTCGAGACCCGCGACCGCCACCTCGAGGCTCGCTTCGGCCAGTGCGCTCACGTCAGCGCCGACCTGCTGGACGGGTGCGGCGTGCAGCACGTCTCTTGCCATGACGCCCAAGAGGTGGCGGTCCTTCCACCGCTTGAGGGCGCGTTGGCGGTCCTCGGGGTCCTCCCGCCAGCTCGTCGCCAGCCCAGCCTTGTCCACCAGCTCGGCCTTGGGAAGGGTCGTGAGCTGCTCGGGGTGGGCGAGCCGCCCCACGAGGTCGATGTTGCGCTGCAAGGTGTCGGCCGCAATGCGGGTGGTGCCGACGAGGTGGCAGAGCCGGCGCGCCGTCTCGGGGGACTCGCGGAACGCGCGCGTCAGCTCCGCGGCGCGCGCCGGCTCGGCCACGAGGTTGCGAACGTTGAGGATGCCGAGGTCAGGGTCGGGGCTCTCGGAGAGCCAGCCGAGCAGCAGCGGAAGCATCTGCTGCATCAGGCGGCTGGACCTGGTCAGGCCGCGCGTCAGCTCGCGCACGGCGGCTCGGGTGCGGGGGCCGTCGGAGAACCCGAACGCGGCGAGGCGTGCTTCGATCGCACCGGGACGGGCCAGCAGCTCGGCGTCACCCGTGGCGAAGGCCTCGAGCAGCGGACGGAAGTACAGGCGTTCGTGGATGCCTCGGACGGTCGCCTGGTGCCGGGCCAGCTCGGTGTCGAGCTGTGCCAGCGCGCTGGCTGCGACGGTGTCCCGGAACCCGAGCGTGCGGGCCAGCCGTGTGCGCTCGGCGTCGTCGGCCGGCACCGCGTACACCTGCGCCCCGTCGTAGAGCTGGAGGCGGTGCTCGACGGCGCGCAGGAACCGGTAGGCAACCGCCAGCTGCTCGGCGTCGCCGGGGTCGACGTAGCCGGCGCGGGCCAGCTCGTCGAGCGCGGTCAACGTCGTGGGCGATCGCAGGTCGGGGTCGAGCCGACCGTGGACGAGCTGGAGGAGCTGCACGGCGAACTCGATGTCGCGGATGCCGCCGCGGCCGCGCTTCACCTCGCGCTCGGTGAGGCCACGCCGGGCCATCTCGGCTTCGGCGCGAGCCTTGAGGTTTCGCATCGAACGGAGATCGTCCGCGCTGAACGAGCGCGACCAGAGCCGTTGAGCTGCGGCCTCGTCGAAGGCGGCGCCCAGCTCCGCGTCGCCCGCCACGGCGCGGGCCTTCAGCATCGCCTGGAACTCCCATGGCTCGGCCCACTGCGCCCAGTAGGCCTCGTAGGAGGCGATGCCGCGCACGAGCGGGCCGTCGCGGCCCTCAGGACGAAGGTTCGCATCGACGCGGAAGCACGTGCGGGCCAGCTCCATCACCCGGCGGGCACCGCGCTCGAGCCGGGCCGGATCACCCTCACCGACGAAGACGACGTCGATGTCGCTGGCGTAGTTCAGCTCGCCGCCACCCAGCTTGCCCATCCCGATCACGGCGAGCCGGTCCTGCTCGAGGCCGGCCAACGCCACCGCGCCGTCGACGACGTTGGCGGCGAGGGCGGAGATGGCCGAGACCGTCGCTTCCAGCACGTCGACGCCCAGCAGGTCTCGCGCAGAGATGCGGAGGTATTCGCGGTCCTTCCAGCGGGTCAGCTCGCCGGCCGTCGTCGCCGCGTAGGCCGGTCGGCGATCCAGGTCGGCGAGCACGTCGACGGCGTCGGCGTCGTTCTCCACCAGGCGCGTGAGATGACGGCTGGCCCCGGTGACCGCGACCAGTGCAGCCAGGAGCGCGCCGTCGGCGCGGAGGCGCTCGACCATGCCGGGGTGCACGACCAGCCGCTCGATCGCGT
>CAZTVJ010000414.1:0-3556 GCA_964616935.1 uncultured Acidimicrobiales bacterium
GGACCACATCAAGGCCTTGCACAAGCTGACCTCGATCGTCGACGGCCGCCGGCTGATCGTGGATGATCCTCCGATCGTGACGCACTCCGAACACGGCCCAGCGGAACAAGCCGAGCGGGTCTTCGGAGTGGTCGCCGACTACCGTGCGACGCTGACCGCTGACCGCTGACCGGCAGGAGCTACTCGATCGTTACCGTTTCGTCGACTACGCCCGCAAGGTGGTGGGTGTCGGCAGTGTCGGTACCCGCTGCTGGATCGCCCTGTTCCAGGGCCCCAACGGCGGCCCGCTGTTCCTGCAGGTCAAAGAGGCGCGCCAATCGGTGATCAGCGTCGCTCGCGGCACCAAACCCGCCGCTCACTTCGGACAACGAGTTGTCGAGGGTCAACGCATGCTGCAGGCCACAAGCGACGTCCTGCTGGGGCGGGGGAGCGATCCGGTGGACGGTGCGCAGTACTACGTGCGCCAGTTGTGGGATGCGAAGTGGTCGGCCGACGTGTCGACGATGGGGCCATCCGCACTCGGTCAGTACGCCGGCCACTGTGGCTGGGCGCTTGCTCGCGCTCACGCCCGCACCGGCGACTCGGTCGAGATCAGTGGCTACATCGGGACCTCCGACCGTTTCGGCGAGGGCATCGCCGACTGGGCCACCGCGTACGCTGATCAGACCGAGCGCGACCACGCCGCCCTGCTCGCCGCCATCGACCGCGGCGTCCTGCCAGCGCCCTGACCGAGACCGGCTTCATGGACTTCTTCCGGCTGAGCACCGCGGCGCTTGCTCTGTTCCTGGTCGTTGTGCTCGCCGGAAGTGTTGTCGTTGGCGTGCTGGTGGGACGAGCCATGCGCGACTGAGCCAGGCACCCGCCAAGAGACGGCCGGTGTCATTCAGGCGACACTGCTCGGCCTCGTCGGCTTGCTCCTTGCGTTCGGCCTGTCGATGGCGGTGGGCAGATACGAATCGCGGCGCGCGCTCGTGGTGCAGGAGGCCAACGACATCGGCACCGCGTACCTGCGGGCGCAGTTGCTGGCCGAACCTGAGAGCTCCCGGTCGCTGCAGTTGCTCGGCGAGTACACCGACGCTGCCATCCTGCTCGCCAACGTGGTGCCCGACACCGAGTCGTACCGAGCAGCGGTGGCGCGCGTCGCGGCGGCGCAGAATGAGTTGTGGACGCTTGCCATCGATGCCGTGAACGCTGACCCCATCGGGACCGGTCCCCGCTTGTACGTCGAGACGTTGAACAACACCTTCGACACCCACACCTCAAGAGTCGCCTCGCTTGGCAACCGCGTACCCACACCGGTGATGCTGCTACTCGTCGTCGGCAGCGCCATTGCCGTGGGAGCCCTGGCGTTCTACCTGACACTTGTCACTGCTGCTGGGCAAGGGCCTCGCAACGTCGTTGATCACAGCGGTCGTCGTGCTGATCATCCTGTTCGTATCGTTCGACCTCGACCGGCCCCGGCGCGGGTTCATCCAGGTCCCCGACGCTGTCCTGGTGCAGCTGCGCGACTCGTTCCACCAGCCGTAGCTCCCTCGGCTCGGCGGTTCGACCCGCTGCGGCAGCCGCTCCCCGAGACGGCCAAGATGACCACTGGGACGTCGGGAAGTAGATCCAGCTCGGGAAGGTCACCGGGACGAGAGCTCAGCCGACCGACCCCCTGATCCGCAGCAGGCTGGAGAGCGCCGTGCCGCACGCCGACGTGGATGAGCCACCGCAGCAGCGCCCCCGGCTCGAACCAACTGCAGTCGTCGACCGCGCCTACGAACTGATCGGTTTTGCGGCCGGCGGCGAACCCGACTGGCCGCGCTTTCGGGAGCTGTTCACCGATCCGTGCGTGCTCGCCCTGCGCGTGTTTCCCGACGACGACGCCTCACGGTGATGGACATGTCCGACTACATCCATCACCAGATGCAACACGGGCTCGGCGCCGACGGGTACTCCGAAACACCTGGAACCCGAACGGTCGACGTCGTCGGCGGCATCGCCCTTGTCCGCCAGCACTTCACGATGAACTTCGCTGCCGCTCCACCAGTGCCCGCCCTCGATATCTTCGGCCTCTGCAGGCGCCAGGACGAGTGGCGAATCGTGTCCATCCTGAGCGAGGCGGACCACCACGACACCGCGGTTGAGGGGTCCCCGTAGAGCCGGAGCGTCATCGTGCCGAGCCGGGCGAGGGGTCGAGGACCAGGCGGCCTTCGCCTGGTGCCGTGGACAAGGCCAGGTGTGGCGGAGGCCAGGAAGCGTGAGCCGGGGGAGGCCGTACCTGTTCACTCGGCGGAGGAACGTGGCGCTCACGGCGTCGCGTGAAGCCAGGTCCCCGTCGGGCTGCTGGAACACCAGGCGGTGATCGTCGAAGTCTGCGCTGACGAGCAATCGTTCCTCGAGCATCCGCCGACGGGGTTCGCACAGCACGGCGAAGGTCCCCGTCGTGGCGAAGAGCACCCACAGTCGCTGGCGACCTACGAGGCCTGGCGGAACTCCTCGTAACGGATCTCGAGTCGGCTGCGATCAGGCTGCTCAGCGAGCGACTCCGGCACGATCAGCTGGCCGCCGTGGTGGCCTTGGAGGCCGTGCTTGAGCATCGGGCCGTCGTCCTCGTCGAGCACCTTCGGGCTGATCTCGACACGCAGATCGCTCGGCCGGATGCCGAGGATGTTCGCGTCGAACGCAGCGTGGTGGATCTTGCAGAGCGACAGCCCATTCGGCACGACCGGCTCACCGCGCTCATGACGGTCGGCGAGGATGTGGGCGGCGTCAAGGAGCTCGACGTGGGCGAGGCTGCACACGGCGCACCGCCGCTGGTAGGCGCGGAGCACGCGGTGGCGAAATGCAGTTTGATGAAGACGCTGGATCGCAAGGCGGGTCACGTAAGCGCGACGGACGTCGTCGACGACACCGGCTGACAGGTCGGGCCGAACCGCATCGATGTCCTCACAGGCAACCGTGAAGGTGGCGGTCGACGGATCGTCGCCGACGATCACGGCCGGCCAGAGTGCGCTGTACCGTCCTCGCTCCAGCCCGTGGAAGTAGATCAGCGGGCGGCCCTCTCGCATGGCTCGCCGCAGTCCGTCGTTGTCGTACGACCGGGCAGCACTGCCCTGGTAGCGATAGCGAAGGAGGCCGTCGCCTCCGATCGTGTCGCCGTAGGGGTCCCTCGGACTGGTCGTGATGGAGATCGGGACGTCGAGCACCTTCGGCTTCCAGATGCCCGGGGCGCCGATCAGTGGGATCGGGTGCCCGTGGAACTCGAACCCGCTCTGCAGGACGGCCCAGGGCAAGCTGTCGCCATGGACATGGCCAAGGCGATCGAGATACTGGAACGCCGCCAACCGAACCCCATGGTCGTCGAGCGCCGCCACGCCTGACAGCCTCGCACGTCGCGCTCGGACGAGAGTGCGAGGTGGAGCTCGCGTCGAGCCGAGCCCCCGAACTGCGGGCGAGTGGCCACATCTGATGTGGGTGCTCGCCCGTAGAAGACGGCGGGAGCGCGGGAGTGTCGGGCCTGCCGGCGCGGCCGACACCTGCACGCACCTCGACCAGATCGCCGACGTTGCCC
>CAZTVJ010000415.1:0-3446 GCA_964616935.1 uncultured Acidimicrobiales bacterium
CGCCCGTTGGTGGGACGAGTCTGCCAGCCGGGTGGCGCCGTGTCACGTACCCACGCCGAGACGGTCGTTTGCCTCGGGCGCCCTCGTAGGCTCCGGTACGACCAACCGAGGTTCGAGGAGGAAGCCGCATGAGCATCGGCATTGGCGACGAGGCACCGGACTTCACGCTGGCCGGCACCGGCGGCCGCAGCTACACGCTCTCCGAGCATCGCGGCAATGCGGTGGTGCTCGTGTTCTACCCGGGCGACGACACGCCGGTCTGCACGAAGCAGCTCAACAGCTACACCGACGACATGATGAAGTTCGACGATGTCGGCGCTGACGTGCTGGCCGTCAGCCCGCAGTCGGTGTCGAGCCACGAGCAGTTCGCGAGCAAGCACGGGTTCACGTTCCCGCTGCTGGCCGACACCGACAAGGCCGTCGCCGGCGCCTACGGCACGCTCGGCCCGCTCGGCTTCCCGCGCCGCTCGGTGTTCGTCGTCGACGCCGAGGGCATCATCCGCTATGCCCATCGCTCGCTGGCCGGGCTCAGCTTCCGGTCGTCCGACGAGATCGTCGCCGCGGTGCGCAAGGCGTCCTGAACCGGGTGCTCACCCTCACCGGCTCCGCCGTCACCCTCGAACCCCTGACCCTCGACCACGTCGACGGCCTGCTCGCGGCGGCCACGCACGACCGGTCCACGTTCGGCTACACCTGGGTGCCCGACGAGCGTGGTGCGATGGTGGCCTTTGTCGAGGAAGCGTTGGCGGAGCAGTCCACCGGCAGCACCATCGCGTTCGCCACGGTGCTGCGGTCGGAGGTCGTCGGGAGCACGCGCTTCCTGAACCTGCGGCGGTGGGTGTGGCCCCGCGCCACCGACCGACCGGATGTTGCCGAGGTGGGCGCCACCTGGCTGGCGCCGGCGGTGCAGGGAACCGCCGTGAACGCGGAGGCGAAGCTGCTGCAGCTGACACACGCGTTCGAGGTGTGGGAGGTGCAGCGCCTCGAGCTGAAGACCGACGCGCGCAACGCCCGGAGCCGAGGTGCCATCGAGCGCCTCGGTGCCTCGTTCGAGGGGGTCTTGCGCAGCTACCAGCCCGCCGCGGATGGCCTGTGGCCGCGCGACACGGCCATGTACTCGATCCTCCCGGAGGCGTGGCCCGCGGTGAAGGCAGGGCTCGTCAGGCGGTTGGGTTCGTCGAGCTAGCGCCCGAGGCACCGGCCCCGCGTGCCTGCGGAGCGGCCAGCGCGGCGAGGTGCTGCTCGATGCTGGCGAGCTGGCCCCGGACGTCGGCCAGCTCGGCGGCCAGACCAGCGCTCGGCACGGTCACGTCGTCGTGCGCGGGCGGGGGCCCGGCCGACGCGTCCGGCGCCGCCGGCGCGACGTGGAAGACGCTGGCGAGCGTGCCGGAGATGAGACCCAGGGTGGCGATGCCCGTGAACATCAGGAAGGTGCCGGCGATGCGGCCCTTCTCGGTGATCGGCACGATGTCGCCGTAGCCGACGGTGGTGAGGGTGACGATGCCCCACCAGATCGCGTCTTTGAAGGTGGCGAACTCGGCGTTCGTGGGGTGCTCGGCGACGTAGGCCATCCACGATGCGAAGAGCAGCATCGCCAGTGCGAACAGGCCCACCTTCCCGAGGCGCTGGCCGGCCCGTCGCGCGCCCTTGCTGACGAACAGCAACCGCACGAGGCGGGCCAGACGGGCGAGCATGAGGATCTGTGACCCGGAGAAGCCGGGCAGCAGGAACCACGGGGCGGTGATGATGACGATGACCAGGTCGAAGATGCCGACGCGGGAATGCAGGTACCGCCGTATCAGCCGCATCCGCACGAAGAGGTCCAACACGAACACCAGCCAGGCGACGACATTGACCGCGATCGACACCCACGAGTCCGTGGCCGCCCGCGACGAGGCCACGAGGATGGGCAGGATGGCCGAGAGCACGAGCGGTAGGTAGATCCGCCGGTCGAAGTCGGACAGCCGCTGGAGGTCCTCCGGCGATCGCACCTTCTCCTTGTACCGCAGCGCGTCCTCGCTGATCGGCTGGACAGATCGGGGCGGAGTCAACGCCATCGCGCCATCGTGGTTCGCAGGCGGCTTCCATGGGTGGATGCCGCATCAGCGGATGGGATCAGAGGCTGCGCCAGAGCATGAAGTTGTCCGATGCCTCCTGGGTGATGCGGGCACCGTGGTTGTAGGAGCCGAACGGCCAGGCGCCGTAGGTGCCGTAGGCGTGCACCGCGAGCACGCAGTAGCCCTGGCAGCCCGTTTCGCTCGAACCTCGATAGCGGAAGACCGGCGACCCGCTGTTGCCGCCGATCGTGTCGTTCGCGTAGAAGATCCGCCGGCCTTCGGTGTAGCGGACGTAGTCCTTGCTCCTCCACTGCTCCTGGCCCTTGTCGCCCGGGTAGCCGAAGATCTTGGTGATCTGGCCGTCGAGCGACTTCGCCTGCGTCCACCAGCCGAACCATCCGGTCTGGTTGCCGACCGAGCAGTCGAGCTTGACGGCCCCGTAGTCGTGCTGGTCGTCACCGATCGCCGTCCAGGCCGCGGTCGAGTGGAGGCTGACCGCCCCGCAGCTGCCGAACGGTGCCGGATCGGTAGAGGCCGCGTTGTAGGCGGGGTAGATCCGCAACAGGTCGGCCGCGTACCACGCCCCGCTGCTGGCGCCCGAGTGCAGGCAGTGGCCCGCCGTCGCGACGGTGTCCGGACCGATGAGGAAGCCGGTGCACCACTGGTTGCCGTTGTAGGTGATGAGGACGACCATGCGAGCGGGCCCGTAGGTCGTGTCGATCGATTGCGACCGGGTGTCGAAGGTGATGAGGGACTCCGTCAAGGTCGGCGCAGGGATCAGCGGGTCGCCCAGCACCGGGCCGTTGAACGCGCCGATCGGCGCGACCCGTTCGGGGGTGCGTGGCCTGGCGCCGCTGCCCCGCGAACCCTTCAGGCCGTTGGGTCCCTTCCGCGCCACCACGACCTTGGGTGACCGGTCGGACACGGCGGCATCCGGGCCAGGCGCGGCCGCGCCGACCGGCGCAGACAACACCGTCGCCGACGTCGCGACCGCCATCGCGACGAGGGCGAACCGCACGAGCGTTCGCCTCGACATGCTCACCTCTCCCGCCCTGGAGAACGTGACCATTGTCGCACGGTCTGAGCGCGTCGTGCGCCTCGGCGCATGGATCCGCCACCGGCCGCTTGCCGGTCGGCTAGGTTCGAACTTGTGTTCGTCCTCGGCATCGACCCAGGCCTGTCGCGGTGCGGCTACGCCTGCCTGGAGTCGGCCGGCGGAGGGGTCGTGCGGCCGGTTGCGCTCGGCGTGCTGCGCACACCACCCGAGCACCCGCTGCCGCACCGGCTGGCCGAGCTGCGGGCAGAGCTGGGTGCGCTCATGGCCGAGCTCGAACCCCACGTGGTGGTGGTCGAGCAGGTCTTCTTCCAGGTGAACGTGCGCACGGCCAT
>CAZTVJ010000416.1:0-7047 GCA_964616935.1 uncultured Acidimicrobiales bacterium
CCGTGACGTGGTCTGGCGGAACACCCCGACCGTCAGCCCCTGCGACTCCGGATGCAGCCTGGCGCCGTTCGAGCGGACCCGTGTCGTCGATCCGAACCGTTCGACACAGTCCACCACCGCCCGAACCGCGACGTCATGACACTGCGCGAGGCCGTCGTCGCCCGACAGCGCCCACCACACCGACAACGACTTCGGCGCCGACACCGTCGCATCGAACCCCGCGACCGCCCGGATCACCGTGCCGTTCACAGTCGTCCGATCCACCAGCGGGTTGCCGAGTGCGACTCCGGTAAGTGGATCGCAACCCCTCAGCAACTGCTCGAGCGCGTCGGCCGACACCTCACCCGACAGGCCGAGACCTGCAGCCTGGGTGCCCGACCACACACCCGGCTGCTCCCCCGGCGCCTGCGTCAGATACTTCGTGTAGTACTTCGCAGTCGCGGCCGCTGAGCCCGCGTAGAGCGTTGTCACTCGCAACATGAAGACTCCCTGCCGCCCGCGGGCACCTGTCTGTCATGAATGGGTTGCGTGGTTCGGGGAGCGGTCATCGCGTGGGCCTCAGGACTCGATCGCCAACGACAACTGGGCGGTGGAGCGAGGCGCGCCTGAGCGCTCCATGCGCTTGGCGCGGTGCGACGATCGCGTCGTCGGCTCCTGGGTGCCGGGCTCGGTCGGCAGGGGCCACGTGATCGGGCCACCGAGCTGTTCCTCGAGCCGGCAGCGCGGCACCCGGAACTGCTTCCCAAACCGAACCACCGGAATGCCGGTGCGGCCACCCGACCGTTCGAACGCGTTCGCCTCCCGATACGCCGTGCTCCGCCCGACACGCAACACCGCCGCCGCCTCATCCAACGTGAGGAAGTCAGGCGGGCCGGTCGGCGTCACAACAGCGGGCTCGATCATCGGGCTCACCGGAGTCATGCCTTCCCACGACGGCGCGCGTCACACATCACGGCATGAGTACGGGATTCGGGACCCCGAACGGTGGAGACGGACTCGGACCTCACACCCACCTACAGAGCACGAAACCCGACGGGCGCAGCACAATTCGTCGAGTTCGTGCCGGAAGGCGGCGACGCGATCCCACGCCGACAACTGCCGACCTCGTCGGGATGCCGTGTTGCATACCCCCCAACGGACATCCACAGCCGTCTGTGGATGAGCGAGCGCCCTCGTGGGGCGCGACCGACGGATGCACGCCAAGAAATTCTTTCGGTCCGTGGCGCGCGGACCTGACGCGGACTTGGGAACGACGAAGGCGCCCTTGCGGGAGCCTTGCAACTCGTCTACCTGGTGTTATGTGGTGGGGCTAGCAAGAATCGAACTTGCGACCTCATCCTTATCAGGGATGCGCTCTAACCGACTGAGCTATAGCCCCGGGTTGCGGGATCACCGACGCTAGCGGCCGCGCCCGGGAGCGGGCCAGCGCGAACCGGGGCTACCGCGAGCGGGCGGCAGGTGCCTCGCCCAGGGCCTGCTGCGAGGGCCGGAGCAGGACCTCCTCCTCCAAGACGGTGACGCGGACGCCCCCGAGGAGGTCGCTGATGAGGTTGAACAGCACCGTCAAGGTCACCGTGAACGCGGTGCCGCCGACGACGAGCACGAGCCCGATGATCCACGACGAGCGCAGGATCTGACCACCGTCGAACTCGAAGGTCTTGAGCCCGAAGAGGTCCTTGATGAAGCCCTCGACGTTCGTGATCGTTCCCGTTGTCTCGGCCAGGTTCCACAGCAACATCCCGGCGACGAGGAGGATGACGAAGAACACGATCCAGAAGACGAGGGCGATCTTGAAGACACTCCACGCGTCGACTCGTCGCACGACCCGGTTCACCTTGCGGACGCGCGGTCGCCGGGCGATCCGAGTGCGCACGGGCGGCCGCGAGCGCGACGGTGCAGGCGGCGTCGGCGCCGATGATTGCTGCGGCGAGGCGACGATCACGGGCGCAACGACCTTCGGCGCTGGCGCGACGGTGGCCGGGCGGCCCGTGCGCGCCACGGGGGCAACGGGGGCCGCCGGGGTGGAGCCCGAGCGCACGGGGGGCACGAGTGGGACGGCGGGCGCCGGACGCCCGGCAGGCGAGCGGGTGGTGGCGATGCCGGAGTAGCTGCTCCGCACCGGGGACGAGCTCGCAGCGTCGACACTGCCAGCGGTACGGCCGTTACCGTTCGTGCTGCCGTTGGTCACGTCGACCTGGTCGGCCAGAGAAGCGCCCTCGCCGGCGGTTCGCTCGTTCGCCACAGTGCGAGTGTACGCCGACCACCCTGCGCGAACGGGGTCATGGCTCCCTGGGGACGAGCACGAGCGTCGCCCGAGCCGTGGCGGCGGCTCCGTCCACCTCGACGCGGACCACGACATCGTCGCGCTCCTGACGGAAGCCGACGAGGTGGCCGCCGTTGTCCTCGGCCGCGGCCACCGCTGAGGCCCGACCCCATTGCGCTCCGGCCAGCGCCGCGGCGTCGGCGGCCGTGCGAGCCCGGGCGGCCGCCACCACGGCCGACCCGACACGCGCCACCGCCAGCAGGAGCAGCAGGCCGACGGCCAGCACCCCGATCAGCAAGGGCACCGCTTGACCTCGATCGCCACGCGCACGCACCATCGTCCACCTCCGCACCTTGTTCGGTTGTGGGGGAAGTGCTGGCGTGCCTACTCGGCGTCGGCGTCGGCGTCGGCGTCGCTCGTGGCCAAGATCGGAGCGGCGGCGGCCACCACCTGACCTTGCTCGAGGTTCATGACCCGAACCCCGGTGGCATCGCGTCCCTGGGACGAGATGTCACGCACCGGGCATCGCACGGTGGTGCCACCCGAGGAGATGACCACGACCTCGTCTTCCAGGCCCACCATGAAAGCGGCGACCACGCGGCCCTTGCGGGCCGTGAGCTTGATGCCCTTGACGCCCTGACCGCCTCGGCCCTGGCGGTTGAAGCGATCGAGCTGGGTGCGCTTGCCGTAGCCCGACTCGGTGACCAGCAAGATGGCAGTGTCGTCGCGGGCGACGTCGACCGACACGACCTCGTCCCCCGGTCGGAGCTTCATGCCTCGCACGCCCGAGGCCACGCGACCCATGTCTCGAACGTCGGACTCGCTGAAGCGGATGGTGGAGCCCGAGCGGCTCACCATGAAGATGTCGTCGGTGCCGTCGGTGACGATGACCCGCACCAGCTCGTCGCCCTCACGAAGGTTGATGGCGATGAGACCGTCGCGCCGGGACGAGTCGTAGGCGTGGAACACCGTCTTCTTGACGACACCCTGCTTGGTGGCGAAGAACAGGTAGCGCTCGGTGCCGAACTCTCGGGTGTCGATGATGGCGGCGATGTGCTCGTCGGGCGCCAGGGGCAGCAGGTTCACGATGGGGAGGCCCTTGGCGGCACGCTCGCGCTCGGGGATCTCGTGGGCTCGCAGCCGGTACACCTTGCCCCGGTTCGAGAAGAACAGCAGGTAGGCGTGGGCCGTGGTGGAGATGAGGTGGCTGACGAGGTCGTCCTCGCGCAGGCGCGTCCCCGAGACGCCCTTGGCGCCCCGCCGCACGGCGCGGAAGGAGTCTGCGTCGACCGTCTTCACGTAGCCCGCCCGCGTCATGAGGACGACGAGCTCCTTGTCGTCGATGAGGTCTTCGGTGGACATCTCCCCCGTGTCGTGGGTGAGCTGCGCCAGCCGGGGCGTGGCGAAGTCGGCCCGCACCTCGGCCAGCTCGGCCTTGACGACGTCGCGCTTGCGGCCCTCGTCCGCCAGGATGGCCTGGAGGCCCGCAATGGTGTCCCGAAGCTCTTCGAGCTCGGCGTCGAGATCGATGCGGGCCAGGCGGGTGAGGCGAGACAGCGTCATGTCGAGGATGTGCTCGGCCTGCACCTCGGAGAAGCCGAAGGGCTCGCTGATGAGACCTTCGCGAGCAGCGGCCTTGTCGTCGCTGGCGCGCACGAGGGCGATCACCTCGTCGATGACGTTGAGCGCCTTGACGAGGCCCTCGACGATGTGAGCGCGAGCGTTGGCCTTGTCCAGCCGGTACTCGGACCGGCGGGTGATGACCTCGATCTGGTGGTCGATGTAGGCCTGCAGCGCCTGCACGAGGTTGAGCGTGCGCGGGACCCCGTCCACGAGCGCCACCATGTTGACCGGGAAGCTGGTCTGCAGCTGGGTGAGCTTGAAGAGGTTGTTGAGCACGACGTTGGGGTTGGCGTCGCGCTTCAGCTCGATCACGATGCGGGTGGCCATCCCGGCCGACTCGTCGTTGAGGTCGGACACGCCCTCCAGATCACCGGCATCGACGAGCTCTTTGATGCGCCCGGCAATGGCGTTGGGCGACGTCTGGTAGGGCAGCTCGCTGACCACGATGTTGTAGCGGTCGGTGCGCTTGCCCGCCTCCTCCACCTCGGCCTTGGCCCGCATCTTGATGGAGCCGCGACCCGTCCGGTAGGCCTCCATGATGCCGGCTCGCCCGAGGATGAGCCCGCCCGTGGGGAAGTCGGGACCCTTGACGAACTGCATGAGGTCGTCCGGCGTGGAGGCCGGGTTGTCGATGAGGTGGATGGTGGCGTCGATGACCTCGCCCAGGTTGTGGGGCGGGATGCTCGTCGCCATGCCGACGGCGATGCCCTGGCTGCCGTTCACCAACAGGTTGGGGAATCGGGCGGGCAGCACGACCGGTTCCTGCGTGGTTCCGTCGTAATTCGGCGTGAAGTCGACGGTGTTCTCATCGATGCTCGCCAGCAGGCGCATGGCAAGTGGGGCCAGGCGGCACTCCGTGTAGCGCTCGGCGGCCGCGCCGTTGTCGGCCGAGCCGTAGTTGCCGTGGAAGTCGATGAGGGGGTGGCGCAGCGAGAACGGCTGCGCCATGCGCACCAGGGCGTCGTAGATGGCCGAGTTCCCGTGCGGGTGGAACTTCGCCATGGTGTCGCCGGTGACGCGGGCGCACTTCACGAACGGACGGTCGGGCCGGAAGCCCTGCGTCTCCATGTCCCACAGGATGCGCCGGTGCACCGGCTTGAGCCCGTCGCGCACGTCGGGCAGGGCGCGGCTGATGATGACCGACATGGCGTAGTCCAGGAAGGAGCGCTCCATCTCGTCCTGGATCTCGATGGGCTCGATGGCGCCGAAGGTGAGCGCCGGCTGGAACGTCGGGCCTGTCGCAGCGTCGTTGTCGTCGTCGGGAGGGAGGGTCGGGTCGTCGCTCATCAGATGTCGAGGAACCGAACGTCCTTGGCGTTCCGCTGGATGAACTGCTTGCGGAGGTCCACCTCGTCACCCATGAGGGTGCTCACCATCTCGTCGGCGAGGGCGGCCTGGTCGACGTTGACCTGCAGCAACGTGCGCTTGGCCGGGTCCATCGTGGTCTCCTGCAGCTCGTCCCAGTCCATCTCGCCCAGGCCCTTCAGCCGCTGGAACTCCTTCTTGTGGTTCGGATGCTCGGCCAGGAAGTGGGCCTTCGCCACCTCGTCCTTCAGGTAGGTCTTCTCCTTGCCCACCTCGGTGGAGAACAGCGGCGGCTGGGCGATGTACACGTAGCCGTGCTCGACGAGGGGCTGCATCTGGCGGTAGAAGAACGTGAGCAGCAGCGTGCGGATGTGGCTGCCGTCGACGTCGGCGTCGGCCATGACGATCACCTTGTGGTACCGGACCTTGGTGACGTCGAACTCGTCGCCGACCCCGCCGCCGATGGCGGTGACCAGTGCCTGCACCTCGTTGTTCTTCAGCATCTTGTCGAGCCGGGCCCGCTCGACGTTCAGGATCTTCCCGCGGATCGGCAAGATGGCCTGGGTCCGCGGATCCCGGGCCCGTACGGCGGTGCCGCCGGCCGAGTCGCCCTCGACGATGAACAGCTCGCTCTCGCGCGGGTCCTTGCTGGCGCAGTCCTTGAGCTTGTCGGGCATGCCCACACCGGACAGAGCCGTCTTGCGTCGGATGGCGTTGCGGGCGTTCTTGGCCGCCACCCGGGCCTGGGAGGCGGCGATGCCCTTGCGGACGACACGGTTGGCCTCGCCCGGGTTCTCCAGCAGCCACTCGGCCAGCTTGTCGTTGGTGACCTTCTGGACGAGCGAGCGGGTGGAGACGTTGCCGAGCTTCGCCTTCGTCTGGCCCTCGAACTGCGGGTCGCGCAGCTTCACCGAGACGATGGCGGTGAGGCCCTCACGGATGTCCTCGCCGAGGAGGTTCTCGTCCTTCTCCTTGAGCAACGGCTGCTTGCCGGACCGGGCGTACTCGTTGACGACGCGGGTGAGCGCGGACTTGAAGCCTTCGATGTGCATGCCCCCCTCGATGGTGGCGATGCCGTTGGCGTAGCCATGGATGCCCTCGTAGAACCCCGTGTTCCACTGCAGCGCCACCTCGACCTGCTGGTCCTCCTCTTCGCCTTCGAAGTAGGCGACCTTCGCGAACAACGACTCCTTGGCCGCGTTCAGGTGCTTCACGAAGTCGACGATGCCACCCGTGTAGCGGTAGGTGACCTCCTGCTCGTGCTCGGGCCGCAGGTCCTGGAAGTGGATCTCCAGGCCCTTGTTGAGGAAGGCCATGGTCTGGAGGCGTTCCAGCACGGTGCGCGCGTGGAACACCACCTCGTCGAACACGGTCGGGTCTGGCCAGAACGTGACCGAGGTGCCGGTGCGACCGCGGGGGGCACGACCGACCACCTCCAGCTTGCCCTGCGGCTTGCCGCCCTTGGCGAACTCCATGCGGTAGCGGTTGCCGTCGCGGTCGACCTCGAGGACGAGCCGCTGGCTGAGCGCGTTCACGACGCTGACGCCGACGCCGTGGAGACCCCCCGACACCTTGTAGCCCGAGCCTCCGAACTTGCCGCCGGCATGCAGGACCGTGAGCACGACCTCGGCCGCGCTCTTTCCCTTGTGGGGGCCTGTGGGGTACGGGTCGACCGGCACGCCGCGGCCGTTGTCGACCACCTGGCAGCCGCCGTCGGCCAGGATCGTGACGTCGATCTTGGTGGCGTGGCCGGCCATGGCCTCGTCCACCGAGTTGTCGACGACCTCCCAGACGAGGTGGTGGAGGCCGGCCGGACCGGTGGACCCGATGTACATGCCGGGACGCTTGCGGACCGG
>CAZTVJ010000417.1:0-9591 GCA_964616935.1 uncultured Acidimicrobiales bacterium
GGCGAGGTCAGCGAGGCGGGCGAGCTGCGCCGCTCGCGCCGGGTCACCCGGGAGCACGATCCCCAGCCGAACCAACAGACCCGCCCTCGGCACCACGGGTGCGTCCATCACCTGCTTCCCCCGACGTTCGACCAGCGAACAATCGTGCGCTGAACGAACACGATACGGTACCGCTCGTGGGGGCCGAACCCGGCGACGGCATGCTGGCGATGCTGCTGCGGCTCGTCGACGAGCTGCGGGCCGATGATGTGGAGATCGCTCTCGTCGAGGTGCTCGACGCGGTCGACGCGCTTCGCCACCTGGACCTCGCCGATCGGTCGCTCCTGCGCGCCGCGCTCCGGGCGACGCTGGTGAAGCACCTGGAGGACGACGCCGTCTACGACGTGCTGTTCGACCGATGCTTCCCGGTGACCCGGCCTGCCACCCCGCCGGTTGGCTCCCCTGGTACCCCCGAGGACCCTCCGAGGCGCTCGTCGGTCGCCGGCGATCAGACCGAAGCGGCCCCCGACCTGGCCCCGGCCGGCCGCGAGGGCGAGGCGGACGTGGCCAAGGCCGACCTCCTCGACGCGCTCCTGCGGGCCCTGCGCGACCGTGACGACGCCGCGTTGGCGGTGCTCGCCGCTCAGGCGGTGGAGGCGCACGCGGGCGTCGGCGAGGCGGGCGGCTCGCCGCGCTACCACCTCTACCGCGTGATGCGCGCGCTCGATCTCGCCGGCCTCCTGGCCAACGCCATGCGGCAGGAGCGCGGCGACGCCGGCTCCGACGCTAGCGAGCTCGCCCTGCGCCTGCGGCGCGACGAGCTGGCGGTGCGCCTCGACGACCTCCGCCGGTTGCTGGCCGATGAGATCCTCCACCGACTGCACGGCTCGGCGGTCACGGACCTACCCGCCCTCCGCCGCCTCGACCACCTCGATCTCGCCGACGCGTCGCGGTCGGAGCTGCGGGCCTTGCGCCAGGCGGTGCGCCCCCTCGCCCGCAAGCTGGCGGCCAAGGTGGCCCAACGCCGACGCCGGCACCGCGCCGGCCGGCTCGACATGCGCCGCACCCTTCGCCGATCGCTCGCCTTCGGCGGCGCCCCGATGGAACCGGTGCACCGCCGGCGCCGTACGTCGAAGCCCGACGTCGTCGTGCTGTGCGACCTCTCCGGCTCGGTCGCCGAGTTCGCCGGGTTCACCCTGGCGCTGGTGCACGCCCTCCACGCCGAGCTGGCCCGGCTGCGGACGTTCGTCTTCGTCGACGGTGTGGCCGAGGTGACCGAGGTGCTCGACCGCGCCGACGGGGTGCCCGACGCGTTCCACCTGCTTGGCCGGGCGGGGGTGATCAGCGGCGACGGCCACAGCGACTACGGCCGCGCCTTCGCCCGGTTCTGGCTGGATCACGGCCACGTCATCGGCTCGTCCACCACGCTCATCGTCACCGGGGACGCCCGCACCAACCATCGCCCGGCCGGCCTCGGCGCGTTCGGCGAGGTGTGCGCGCGCGCCAAGCGCGTGTACTGGCTGAACCCGGAGCCGCGATCGGACTGGGGCACGACCGACTCGATGATCGGCGACTACGCCCCGAGCTGCACGAAGGTCTTCGAGGTGCGCAGCCTCCACCAGCTGGGCGACGCCGTGGCCGAGATCATGTGACCTGGTCGAGCGCGGCGCCGAGCCGGCGGGCGCCTTCGTCCAGCCCGTCGGGGGTCGCGGTGGCGAAGCTGAGCCGCAGCGTGCTCGCATCCGGGGTGCCCGTGTAGAAGGCGTCGCCCGGCACGAAGGCCACGCCGTGCTCCAGCGCGGCGGCGAGCAGCGAGCGCGCGCTGACTTCGGCGGCGAGCTCGGTCCACAGGAACATGCCGCCCTCGGGCCGGTGGAAGCGGAGCCGGTCGCCCAGATGCCTACCGAGGGCATCGGAGAGCGCCGATTCGCGCGTGCCGTAGATCTCGATGAGCTCGGCGATGTGGCGGTCGAGCCACCCTGGCTGCGCCACGATCTCTGCGAGCAGCACTTGGCCCCAGCTCGACGTGTGGAGATCCGCTCCCTGCTTCACCTTGGCCATGCCCTCGCGCAACCAGCTCGGTGCGACGACGTACCCCACCCGCAGACCGGGCACGACCAGCTTCGAGAACGTGCCGAGGGTGACGATGTTGTCCGTCCACGACGCCATCGACGGCAGGTGCTCGCCGGCGAAGCGCAGCGCCCAGTACGGATCGTCCTCGACGATCAGGAAGCCGAAGCGCTCGGCCAGCGAGGCCAGCCGCTCGCGCCGGGCCAGTGCCATCGTGGCCCCGCTCGGGTTCTGGAAGTTGACCACCGTGTAGACGAGCCGGGGTCGCTCGCCCGCCTCGAGCAGGGCGGCGAGAGCGTCGACGTCCATGCCGTCGTGATCGACGGGCACCGGGAGGAACCGAGGCTCGAAGACGGACAGCGCCTGGATGGCGCCGATGTAGCCGGGCTCGTCGATGGCCACGGTGTCACCGGCGTCGAGGAAGGCCTTGGCCACCAAGTCGAGCGCCTGCTGCGAGCCGTGGGTGACGAGGACCTGGTCGGGCTCGACAGCGCGGCAACGCCGGGTGGCGGTGGCGTCGGCGATCCACGCCCGCAGCTCGGCGCATCCCTCGGTCGTGGAGTACTGCAGCATGGCCTCGGGCCGGTCGCGCAACAGGCGATCGGTCGCCTCGCGCAGCTCGTCCACCGGGAACGAGTCCGGCGCCGGGAGGCCGCCGGCCAGCGAGATCATGCCCGGCTGCTCGGTCAGCTTCAGCAAGTCGCGGATGGCCGACGACTGCAGCGTGGCCATCCGTCGGGCCAGCGGGATCTCGTTCTGCTCCACCCCGGCATGCTGCCACGGGCGCGAGCGGGGCGCTACGGCGTCGAGGGCTCGCTGGAAGCCCGCCGGGCGGCGACGAAGTAGTCGATGCCGGTGATGACGGTGAGAGCGACCGCCACCCAGAGCGCGATCTCCCACGTCCACGGAGCGTCGGCCGCCGTCAGCGGGAACAGGGCGAAGGCCACGGCGATCTGCTGCGCCACCGTCTTCACCTTGGCCAGGTGGCGCGCCGGCACGCTGATGCCCTTGCCGGCCACGACGGTCCGGTAGACGCTGACGGCGATCTCTCGCGCCGTGATGATGAGCACCGGCAAGAGCGCGAAGACGCCCTTGCCGACGAGCGCGAACATCGCGCCGAGTACGAGCACCTTGTCGGCCAGCGGATCGAGGAACGCTCCCGAGGTGGTGGTGCCATAGCGACGGGCGAGGAAGCCGTCGACGGCGTCGCTAGCCGAGAGAACGAACCACAGCGCCAGTGCCCACCAGGAACCCTCGTACGGACCCTGGAGGCTCGTGATCATCGCGAACAGGATGGGCGAGACGAGCACCCTGGCCACGGTGACGCCGTTGGCCCACGTGGCCAGCGCGTCGGGGTTGTTCTGCGACGTGTTCACCGAGGAGCCCCCGTCACCACCTCGGCGACGAGGTCGGGACCGCGCGCGTCCACCACCGTCACCCGAGCGAACTGGCCCGGGACGAGCACGTCGGGCACCTCGACGATGCCGTCGATCTCCGGGGCCTCGCGGTGCCCGCGAGCGATGCCGGGCTCGTCGACCAGCACCTCGATCTCCTCGCCGATCAGGTCGTCACGCTTGGTGGCGGTGATCCGGTCCTGCAGCTCTCGCAGCTCGTCGAGGCGGTCGGCCATGAGGGCCGGCGCGACGACGCCGTCGAGGCTCGTGGCGTAGGTGCCCTCCTCGGGCGAGTAGGCGAAGAAGCCGCACCAGTCGAGCTGCGCCGCGGCCACGAACTCGAGCAGCCGATCGTGGTCGGCCTCGGTCTCGCCGGGGTAGCCCACGATGAAGTTGGAGCGGAACGCAGCCGCCGGTTCTGCCTGTCGGATCGCGGCAATGCGGCGCAGGAACCGCTCGCCGTCGCCCCAGCGCCGCATCCGGCGCAGCAGCGGCTTCGAGACGTGCTGCAGCGACAGGTCGAAGTAGGGCACACCCGTGTCGAGGACGGCATCGACGAGCGGGTCGGTGAGATCGCTCGGGTAGAGGTACAGGAGGCGAACGCGCGGCACCCTGGCCGCAACGGCCTGGACGAGTGCCACGATCGAGCCCGCCCCGAGACCGGCCACGTCCTTGCCGTAGGAGGCAAGGTCCTGCGCCACGAGGACGATCTCTTGAGCGCCGAGCGCGTCCACCTCGGCGACGATGGCCTCGGGCGTCCGGCTGCGCTGCGGGCCGCGAAAGCTGGGGATGGCGCAGAAGCCACAGGTGCGGTCGCAACCCTCGGCCACCTTGACGTAGGCCCACGGTGCGCTGGACGGCGGACGGGCCAGGTTGAGCAGGTCGAGGCGGGGCAGGGGCGCGGTGGCCGCCTTCACCGACAACGTGACGGGCACGCCGAACCCCGACACGGCGTCCACCTCGGGCAGCGCGTCAGCCAGCTCCTGGCCGTAGCGCTCCGCCATGCAGCCGGTGACCACCAGGCGCGAGCCGGAACGACGGGCACCGTCCAGGGCCAGGATCGTGTCGATCGACTCCTGGCGGGCGTCCTCGATGAAGGCGCACGTGTTGACGACGACGAGGTCGGCGGAGCTGGCGTCACCGGCCGCCTCCATGCCCTCGGCGAGGAGGGTCCCGACGATCTTGTCCGAGTCGACCTGGTTCTTGGGGCAGCCGAGCGTCTCGAGGTAGAAGCGCTGCGGCATGGCCGTCCGATGCTACCGCCGGGCCGCTACGGCCAGCGGGCCAGCACGCTAGGAGCCGGCGGTCAGTAGGCCAACGCCAGGCCCGGTCGGGGCCAGGGCATCGACCAGAGGTTCCCGGTGGCGCCACCGGTGATGTAGGCGGTGCGCAGATCGGGCCCGCCGAAGCAGATGTTCGTGGTGAGGACGTCGCCCGTCGGGATGTGCTCGAGCACCTCGCCCGAGGGTGCGATGACGGTGATGCCGCCGTTGACGATGGTGGCGACGCACACGTTGCCGTCACCGTCGACCGCCAGCGAGTCGAGGAGCTGCAAGCCGGGCAGCCCGGCCAGGCACACGGACGTGTCGAGTGGCCCGGCCGGCGCCACCTCGCCCGGCGCCGTGATGGTGCGCTGGTAGACCCGCCCGTGGTGGGTCTCGGACCAGTAGACCTTGTCGTGGGCCGGCGAGAGACCGATGCCGTTCGGCGCCTCGACGGGGAACACGACCTCGCGGATGAGCGACCCGTCCGCCTTCGCGTAGTAGATGCCGGTCCGGTCGCTCGTGCGGCCGTGACGGATGCCGTGATCGGTGAACCACAGGCCGCCGTGGTGGTCGAACACGAGGTCGTTGGGGGCGCGCAGCGGGTTGCCGTCGCACTCGCGATAGAGGTCGGTGACCTCCCCGGTGGCGAGGTCGACGCGCTGGATGCTCCCGCCGAGGTACCGATCCGGGTCGAACGGTCCGGGCAGCAGAAGATCGCCGAGCTGCACGGGCGTGAAGCAGCCGCCGTTGTTGCAGATGTACACCGCGCCGTCGGGGCCGACGGCGGCGCCATTGGGGCCGCCCGGGATCTCGGCGACGACCGTTCGGGTGCCGTCCGGGCCGATGCGGCTCAACGTCGGGCCGAAGATCTCGACCACCAGGACGGTGCCGTCCGGCATGGCCACCGGGCCCTCCGGGAAACGGAGGCCGTCGGCGATGAGGGTGAGCTCGGGCATGGCGGCGCACCGTAGCGGGTGCACCGCCGACGCCAAGCCTGGCTACTTGCCGAAGCCCCCGAGCATGCTGCCGAGGTCCAGCTTGCCGAGCATCCCGCCGATCTGGTCAGCCCCGGGGATGGTGCCACCCGGCGAGAGCTTGTCGACCAGGTCGGGCAACATACCGGCGAGGCCGCTCTTCATGGAGTCGGGCGTGCCACCCGCGGACTTGGCCATCTCGTCGATGGTGTCCTTGCCGAGGGCCTTTTCGACCTCGTCGCCGGTGAGGGGTTGGTTCGGACCATCACCCGTCCACGACTTGACCTTGTCGCCCATGCCGGCGGCGTCGAACTTGCCGAGGATGCCCGACATACCACCCAACTTCGCGCCGATGTCGCCTTTGCCACTCAGCAAGCCCGTCAGCGCACCGGTGATGTCGCTACCCGCCGCAGCGCTGCCCCCGCCGCCCAGCAGGCCCTTGATCGAATCCATGAGCCCCATGGGCCCACCTCCAGTCTCTGCGTCCGCCGGGGGCGGCGCGCCGGGCACCGTAGCGTGCTGATCGGCATCGGGCGTCGAGCGCGCCGGTGTCTTGTCAGGCGCCCGATCGCTCGGCGTCGAGCAGCAGGTCCAGCTCTTCGGGCGACATCAGCACCGCTCGCGCCTTGGAACCCTCGCTCGGCCCGACCACGCCCCGCTGCTCGAGGAGGTCCATGATGCGGCCAGCACGGGCGAAGCCGATCTTGAGCTTGCGCTGCAACATGGACGTGGAGCCCAGCTGGCTGCGCACGACCAGCTCCATGGCCTGGCGCACCAGCGTCTCGTCGTCGGCGTCGTCGCCGCCGCTGCCCGGGAACAGGCCGGCACCACCGACGCCGTCCTCGCTGCCCTCGACCCCGCTGACATAGACCGGCTCGGGGGCCTGGCGACGCCAGTGGCCGGTGACCTTGCGCACCTCGTCCTCGCTGACGAAGGCACCCTGGATGCGCTGGGCCACGCTGGAGGCCGGCCCGAGGAGCAGGAGGTCGCCCTGGCCGACGAGGCGTTCGGCGCCCGGCTGGTCCAGGATGACCCGGCTGTCGGTGAGGCTCGACACCGCGAAGGCCATGCGGGCCGGGATGTTGGCCTTGATCACGCCGGTGAGCACGTTCACGCTCGGGCGCTGGGTGGCGATGATGAGGTGGAGGCCGACGGCCCTGGCCATCTGCGCGATGCGGGTGATGGAGTCCTCCACGTCACGGGCGGCCACCATCATGAGGTCGTTCAGCTCGTCGACGACGATCACGATGAACGGGATGCGCTCGTAGACGCGGTCGCTCCCCTGCTCGGGCACCAGCTCGCCCCGGTCGAAGGCGGCGTTGTAGCCGGTGACGTCCCGCACCCCGACCTCGTGGAGCAGGTCGTACCGGCGCTCCATCTCCTTCACCGCCCACAGCAGCGCGTTCGCGGCCTTCTTCGGGTTGGTGACGACTTGCGTGAGCAGGTGCGGCAGCCGGTTGTACTGGCCCATCTCCACGCGCTTGGGATCGACGAGGATGAGGCGGACCTGCTCGGGGGTGGAGCGCATCAGGATCGACGTCACGATGCAGTTGATGCAGCTGGACTTCCCCGCGCCGGTGGCCCCGGCGACCAGCAGGTGCGGCATGGTGGCCAGGTTCATCATCACGGCCCGCCCGGCGATGTCCCGGCCGACGGCGACCTCGAGCGGGTGGACGGCCTTCTTGGCCTCCGGCGACCCGAGGATGTCGCCCAGCGACACCAGGTGGCGGCTCTGGTTCGGCACCTCCACGCCGATGGCGGATCGTCCCGGGATGGGAGCGAGGATGCGGACGTCGGCGGACGCCATGGCGTACGCGATGTCCTTGTTGAGGCTGGTGACCCGAGCGACCTTGACGCCCGGGCCGAGCTCGAGCTCGTAGCGCGTCACCGTGGGGCCGACGGTCATGCCGACGAGCCGGGTCTCCACGCCATGCGACGCGAGCGCCGCCTCGAGCACCCGGCCCCGCTCCTCCACCATCTTCGTGTCGATCTCCTGGGCCGCGGTGCGCTGGAGGAGGGTGAGAGGAGGCAGCTTCCACTTGCCGGGCTTGGTGGACGGGCCGAGGTCGATCTGCAGCTGACCGACCGCGGTGGCGTCGGCAGGATCCGGGGGCGGGAGCAGCTTGGCCGCCTTGGCGGCGGGCGTTCTCCTCGTCGGGTCCGGCGCCTCGGCGTCGACGTCGTAGAGCGCGGCACCGACGACCGGGGGCGGGAGCGACCCCGCTGGTGTTCCGTCGAGCTCGTCGACCGCGTCGGCCGCGCCCTTGTCGCTGCTGAGCGTCGACATCTCCTTGATGGCCCGCCCAGCGGCACCGAGCGCCGGCTTCACGCCACTGCGAACGCCCCGGGCCGCCTGGCCCGCCACCCGCCGCAACGAGACCTGGGTCAAGACGACGATGGCCGCCACGACCAGCGCGATCCCGACCACCGTGGTGCCCGCCGGCCCGACCAGGTTGCGCAATGGCTGTCCGACGAACGCGCCCAGCCAGCCGCCGGCATCGTCGACCTCGTCGAACGAACCGGGGAACGAGTCCGGGCCAGAGGCGACGTGGAGCAACATCAGGCCGCCGAGAGCAGCCAGACCGATGCCGAGTGCGATGCGGGGGCGGTGCGACACCACGCCGTCGTGGATGAGGACGCCGCCACCCACGACGAGGGCTATAGGGACGAGGTAGCGGGCCAGGCCGACCAGCCCACCCAGTGCGCTGCCCAGCCCACGCCCGACGATGCCGGCGGCATCGAGGTAGATGCCGAGCCCGACCAGCAGGGCGAGCGCGATGAGGGCCAGGCCGATGAGCTCGAGCTCGTGGCCGTGGACGGCGCGCCGAACCGTGGACGGCTCCGGTGGGCGGGCTTGGCTGGGAGCCCGGCCGCCAGCAGGTCTCCTTGCGCGCTTGGCCACCCCGCCACCGTACCAAGGGGGCGCGCGCTTGTTCGGCACTCCCGGCCGAACATCTGGCGAAGGGTCAGGTGGCGGGGCTGACCGAGACCAGGTCGCCAGCCGGTGTGTAGAGCACGTTGAGCAGCCCGCCGAGGGCCGAGCGGGAGCGCAACGCCCACCGCAGCCCCTCCCCGGAGACCTCGACGAGCGCCACGCTCACGACCGTCGACCCCGGGAGCTGCTGCTGGGTTCGCTCGACGAGCGCGGCCGCCAAGGCGAGATCGATGCCGGCGAGCTCGAACGGCGGCGAGGTCTGCGGCTCCGGCGCACCAGCCGGCTCCAGGCGACCGCCGGTGAAGTAGTAGCCCACCTCGTTGGTGGCATCGGTGGCGACGAACACGTTGACGCCGTCAGGAGTGGCGTTGATCTCGACGTAGCGCTGAGGTCCGCCGCGCGCAGCCTCGACGGCTTGTACGGCGGCCGGCACGGCGCCGACGGCCAGCACGCTTCCTGTCACCGCCGTTGGTGCGGTCGGCGCCGCGGCGCCGGTCCCCGACGAGCACCCGGCGGCGACGAGGACCGCCATGGCCAGCCCCGCTCGGCGGGGCCACGTCACAAGGTCACGCCTCCATCACGACCGGCACGATCATCGGCCGTCGGCGGGTGCGCTCGCTCACGAAGCGGCCGGCGGCCTTGCGCACCTCGCGCTCGAGGCCCTCGACCGTTCGGATGCCCGCCTGGAACGCTTCCTCTACCGCCAGCGCCACCCGCTCGCAGGCCTCGTCGATGAGGTCCTCGGCCTCGGGGGCGTACACCCAGCCCCGGGTGATCACCTCGGGTCCGGTGATGACCTCGCCGCTCTCGGTGTCGACCGCCACGATCACGACGACGACGCCCTCCTCGGCCAGCACCCGCCGGTCTCGTAGCACGCCGTGGCCCACGTCACCCACGATGCCGTCCACGTAGAGGTAGCCGGCCGGGACCGTGCCCGTCTTGCGGATGCCGTCGTCGTCGATCGTGAGCTGGTC
>CAZTVJ010000418.1:0-6480 GCA_964616935.1 uncultured Acidimicrobiales bacterium
ACGGCCGTTGAAGCGTGGGGGAGCGGGTGGGTGTTCGGCGGGCTCTCGATCACTTCGGGGTCGTCGAGATGCGGGGCGTTCCTCGTGACCGCGGCGAACTTCGAGGAGAACTCGCCGAACACGAGGTGCTGGCTGCGCTGATCGACCAAACCGAACGTGGCGACGTCCCAGAACGCCGTGGCCCCGCCGTTGCCGAGCACGACCTCCCAGCCCGGGGGCAGGTCGAACAGGCTGCGCAGGCCCTCGCGGACCCTCCCCACCAGGCCCTTCACCGTGGGTTGGCGATGCGACGTGCCCAGGTACGAGCGCCCGGTGGCGGCCAGCGCGGCAACCGCTTCGGGGCGCACCTTGGACGGTCCGCAACCGAACCGGCCGTCGCTCGGCCGCAGCGCCTCGGGGATCGGAATGTGCGGGGTCGGCGACACGGTCACTGTGCCAGCATGGCATCCGTGCAACGCATCTCCGCCCGCATTGCCGCCATCACCGAATCGGCCACGCTGGCCGTCGACGCCAAGGCGAAAGCCCTGAAAGCACAAGGCGAGGACGTCATCGGCTTCGGGGCAGGCGAGCCCGACTTCCCGACGCCCGACCACATCGTCGAGGCGGCCGTGGCGGCCTGCCGGGAGCCGAAGTACCACCACTACACGCCGGCGGCCGGCCTTCCCGAGCTGCGCGAGGCCATCGCCGTCAAGACCCTCCGAGACTCGGGCTTCTCATGCGGCGCGGCGAACGTCGTCGTGACGAACGGTGGCAAGCACGCGGTCTACAACGCCTTCCAGGTCTTGTGCGACGACGGCGACGAGGTCATCGTGCCGGCGCCCTACTGGACCACCTACCCCGAGTCCATCGCGCTCGCGGGTGGGGTGCCGGTCGTCATCGCCACCGACGAGGCCAGCGGATTTCGCGTCACTGTCGAACAGCTCGAAGCGGCTCGCACACCTCGCACGAAGATCCTGCTCTTCGTCTCGCCGGACAACCCGAGTGGCGCGGTGTACCCGCCCGCCGACGTCGAGGCCATCGGGCGGTGGGCGGTGGAGCACGGCATCTGGGTCGTCACCGACGAGATCTACGAGCACCTCACCTACGGCGACCACGGGTTCAGCTCCATGCCCACCTTGGTGCCCGAGCTGGCCGACACGTGCATCATCGTGAACGGTGTGGCCAAGACGTACGCGATGACGGGCTGGCGCGTCGGCTGGATGATCGGCCCGAAGGACGTCATTGCCGCAGCCACCAACCTGCAGTCGCACGCCACGTCGAACGTGGGCAACGTTTCACAGGCTGCCGCGCTCGCGGCGGTCAGCGGTGACCTGTCGGCGGTGGCGATGATGCGCGACGCCTTCGATCGACGGGGTCGCAAGATGCACGAGCTGCTGTCCGCCATCCCGGGTGTCACCTGCCTCGCGCCCCAGGGAGCCTTCTACTGCTTCCCGTCGTTCGAAGGCGTGCTCGGTCGCGACATCGCCGGCCACGTGCCCACCACCACGCTGGAGCTGGCGGACGTCCTCCTGGCCGAGGCCAAGGTGGCCATCGTGCCCGGCGAGGCCTTCGGTGCCCCGGGCTATGCGCGGCTGTCGTTCGCGCTGGGCGACGACGATCTGATCGAGGGCGTCACGAGGATCCAGAAGCTGCTGTCTTGAGCGTGCTCCCCACGGCCAGGGGGCGCCTCGCCCTCCTGGCCGTCGCGCTCGTCGCCGTGCTGGTCGCCGCCGTGGTCTGGCGGTCGTCGGCGTCGACGTCGAGTGCAAGCGGCGCCGACCTGCGGGGCGGCACGTTCGATCAGATCCCGTACCAGGGACTTGGCGCGTGGGTCGACGTCTTCGACTACGCCCCGCGCTACCAAAACGAAGGGGCGAGCCCGACGGTGACGCCCGAGGACGTGCGGGCCATGGCGGCACTCGGCGTGACGACGCTGTACCTCCAGGCGGCTCGGCTCGACGACCGCGCGCCGGACGGCATCGTCGACATCGACCTCGTCGGACGCTTCCTGCAGACGGCCCACGACGCCGGCGTCCGCGTGGTGGGGTGGTACCTGCCCAAGCACGGCGACAACGCTGCCGACCTCGACCGTCTGCTCAAGATCGCCCGCTTCGAGTGGGAGGGCCATCGGTTCGACGGACTCACCGTCGACATCGAAGACGTCGAGACCGAGCCCGATGCGGTGACCCGCAATCAGCGCTTGATCGACCTGTCGAAGGCGTTGAAGGCCGAGCTCGGTGCGGACGCCGTGATCGGCGCTGGCGTCATCCCGCCGGTCCAGCTGGAGGTCATCAACACCGCCTACTGGCCGGCGTTCCCGTGGCAGGAGATCGCTCCCTACTACGACGTCTGGCTGCCGATGACCTACTGGAGCGTGCGCCGGGAGGACTCGGGCTGGAAGGACGGCTACCGCTACGTGGTCGAGAGCGTCCGCCGGTTGCGGAACAACGTCGGCGATCCGGCGGCGGTGGTGCACCCCATCGGTGGCATCGGCGACGGCATCACCGAGGGCGAGCTGCGGGACTACCTGCTCGCCCTCACCGACACCGACGCCATCGGCGGGTCGATCTACGACTACCGCACCATGAACGGCGGGCAGTGGGGCGTGCTGCGAGCGTTGCCCGGCGCTCTCGTCCCGCCGCCGAACCCGACGACCACCCAACCGGACCCGACTACGAGTGCGCCGTGATCACGCCGCAGGCGATGCGGTCGCCGGCGTTGCCGGTGGCCTTCGTCTTGTCGATCGCCGCCTGGCTGTTGGCGCTGTACTGATCCGGCAAGGTACCCAGGGGCACGTTGGCGAAGTTGTCCGGCCCGGCGTGGAAGATGACGGCGCGCTGGTTGAGCTCGGGCACGCGCTCGGTGAGGAACGTGGCCGACGCGCTTCCATCGCTGTTGAGGTGCAGGCTGGGCATGTCGCCGACATGGTCGGCATGCAGCTCGGTGCCCGCCTTGAGGTGGCCGTCAGCCGACACGAACCACGTCGAGGGCAGGGCCGCCGGGTCGGCGATGCAGCCCTCGCCGTTGGTCGCGACGTCGTTGGCGTGGACGTGGAAGCCGTGGAAGGCGCGCACGGCCGTGGCCCCAGCCGGCACGTGCAGCGACACCCGGACCCGGGTGAGCCCGTTCTCTTCGTTGAAGCGGACCATGCCGATCTTGGTGCCGTTGGCGAGGCGCAGGGTCGCCTTCGCATCAGCACCCTGGCCGCCGTGGCTCGAGGCGACGGCAGCACCGACCCCGAGCGTCGTCAGGGAGATGGCCAGGCCGCCGATCAGGAGTGCAGGTCGCTTGGAGAGCTCCTTTGCCGTAGTCAACCCACTTGTGTCGGCGCGCGGGCGGAACGGTTCACGCCACGTGTCATGAACCGGTCCTTGCCCTCGGTGACACAGTGATCACATGACGGTCGATCGGGCGACGCTCAGCGACGAAGCGCTGCTGCACGGTTGCGCCGACGGCGACCGGCGGGCGCTCGACGAGCTGTACGCCAGGCACGCTGCGTGGCTCCACCTCCGCCTGAGCCGCCGTTGCGGTGACCCTGCGCTGGTCGAGGAGGCGGTCCAGGACACCTTCCTCACCGTATGGCGCAAGCCCGGCTCGTTCGCGGGTCGGGGGGACGTGGGTGCCTGGGTGTGGGGCATCGGCATCCGCCAGCTGCTGAACCGGATGCGCCGCCGCCGGTCGCCCCTTGCCCATCTCATCGTGCGGTCCGATCGGGTGGTCTCGGCCGAGGACTCTGCGTTGCTCGGGGTGGAGCACGGCGACCTGGCCGGTGCGTACGGTCGCCTGTCGCCCGAGCTGCGAGCGGTGATGCAGGCCACCGTCGTCGACGGCCTCACCACGCGCGAGGCGGCCCGGCTGCTCAGCATCCCGAGCGGCACCGTGAAGACCCGCATGATGCGGGCCCGTCAACAGCTCCGGGAGGCGCTGACGTGACCTGGCATGCCATGCCCACCGACCTCGACCGCTACGTGCGCGGCGACCTCGATCACGCGTTGGCGGCGTCCATCGAGACGCACCTGACTGCTTGCGCCTCCTGTCGTCGGCTCGTCGCAACGCATGCCGACGGGCGGGCGGTCGCTCGCATCAAGGTCGGTCTGGACGATCGGCTCGATCGGCCGGACGCATCGGCCTGGTCAGCCGGGCTTCGGCGCATCGGGATCGGAGAGGCGGATCAGCGCATCGTGGCCGCCAGCCTCGGTCTCCACGGGTCGTGGCTGGTCGCCGCGGTGATCGCGGTCGGCTTCGCCGCCGTCGCCGCGGCAGGCGGCAACCGCGGGTGGCTGGCGGCCTTCCTGATCGCGGCACCGGTGGTGCCCCTCCTGGGCGTGGCGCTGGCCTTCGGGCCCCGGGTCGACCCCACGTTCGAGATCGCCGTCGCCGCACCGCTCCCGGTCGAGCGCATCGTCGTGATGCGCTCGATGGCCGTCGTCGGGGTGGTCGTGCCGATCCTGTTCGCTGCCTCGTTGCTGCTGCCCGGTCCGCTGTCCCTCGCGTTCGTGTGGCTGTTGCCGGCCCTCGGTCTGGCCACGATGACGCTCGCCCTCGGGACATGGGTCTCGATCACGCAGGCGGCGATCGGCTTGTCGATCCTGTGGGCGGCGGCGGCTGGCATGGCGCTCGCCCGAGCGCCCAGGGTGACGGCGGACGCGTTCGTCCGGGCGTTCGTGGCGTTCGGTCCCGCCGGCCAGGTGGGCTTTGCCATCGCCATCGCGGTCGCGGTTGTGGTCATCTCCGCCCGCCGCACGTCCTTCGAGGCGATCCGATGAGCCTGTTCGACGTGGTCACCGCCGAGGAGGTGGTCAAGCGCTACCACCTGAAGACCGTGCTGGACGGCGTGACGCTGCGCGCCGGAACTGGCGTCACGGGCTTGCTCGGCCCGAACGGTGCGGGCAAGACGACGCTGCTGCGCATCCTGGCCACGGTGCTTCGTCCCGATGCGGGCACCGTCCGGCTGTTCGGCCTCGACCCGGCTGACGACGGTCAGCGCCACGAGATCCGGTGCCGGCTCGGCTACCAGCCGCAGGAGCCCGGGTTCTTCCAGGGCTTCAGCGTCAGGGACTTCCTCGACTACGTCGCCATCCTGAAGGAGATGCCCACTCGGGCCGAGCGCCGCCAGGAGGTCGAGCGCGTGGTTGGTCTCGTCGGTCTCGACGACGTCGCCGGCAAGAAGATCCGCCGGTTGTCGGGCGGGATGCGGCGCCGGGTGGCGCTCGCCCAGGCGTTGCTCGGCCACCCGCACCTGCTGATCCTGGACGAGCCGACCGCGGGTCTCGATCCGGAGCAGCGGTTGCGCTTCCGGGAGGTGGTGTCGGCCGTGGCTCGCGAGCACACCGTGCTGCTGTCCACCCACCAGACCGACGACGTCGCCGCCCTGTGCGACCAGGTGGTGGTGCTGCACGAGGGCCGGGTGTGCTTCGAAGGGCGGCCGGCGGCGCTGGCCGAGTCGGCAGCCGGTCAGGTGTGGGCGACCGATCGCGCCGTCGAAGGAGCACGGCTGTGTTGGCGGACGGGCGACGGCGCCCACCGAGTCATCGGCGACCGGCCCGACGACGTCCCGGCCGAGCCCGTGACGCCCACGTTGGAGGACGGCTACCTGCTGCTGATCGGTCGGGCGATCCCGGCCAGGAGGCTCCGGTGAGCACCACCGTTCGCCAGCCGGTGCCGATGACGGCAGCGCATCCGGTCTGGGCCGTCGCCGCGGTCGAGGCGCCTCGCATGCTTCGCCATCCGGCGTTCCTCCTCACCTTTGGGCTGACCATGGCGTTCACCTTCGTCCTCCGGGAGGGGGCACCCGACTGGACCGGCCAGGAGTACTGGTCGTCGATGGTCGTGTGGTCCTTCACCTGGGCCGGGACGTTCCTGGCCGCGGCCCTCGTGGCGGGTCGCCAGCGCTGGTTGGAAGACACCGAGCTGTTCCCCGGCGTCCCGGCGAGGCCGGGCGAGCGGGTGCTCGGCAGCGTCGTAGCCCTCATCGGCCCGATCGTGCTGGTGGCGCTGGCGGTGGCCGCTCTGGTCTGGCTGAGCTTCCCAGGCGGCGCCGCCCTCTCCGAGGTACCGCCGGGTCAGCTGACCAACATCCCGATGCTTCAGTGGGTGCAGCCGGTGCTCCTCGTGGCGCTGGCGGGAGTGCTGGGCGTGCTGGTGGCACAGCTCCCGCACGGCCGGTGGGTCGGGCTCGTCGTGGGCGCAGCCTTGATCTGGTTCACCAGCTCGGCCATCTGGATGTTCGGCGTAAGCCAGGTCAGCCGCGTGCTGCACCCGTTCATGTTCCCGGCTTACGAGCGGGAGCTGCCCAGGGGGTTCTCTCCGTATGGTTGGGCTCCGGGCGACCCACCCCTGCGCGCACCGGACGCGTACAACGGGCGCTGGCGACAGGTCATCCTCGACACCGGCACCCTCGGCTGGCATCTCGGCTACGTGCTCGGTCTCGCCGTGTTGGGCACGTGGGCGGCGATGCGCCTGGCCGACGATCGCGACCGTCATCCTCGCCTGCTGCTCGTC
>CAZTVJ010000419.1:0-7275 GCA_964616935.1 uncultured Acidimicrobiales bacterium
GTCGTGCTCAAGGGCAAGGACCGCGGCAAGGAGGGCGTCGTGATGCGTGTCCTGCCGAAGGACGGCAAGGTCATCGTGGACGGTGTGAACATCGTGAAGAAGCACCAGAAGCAGACCCGGGCCACGATGCAGGCCGGCATCATCGAGCGGGACATGCCCATCGACGCGTCGAACGTGGCGCTGCTCAGCCAGGGCAAGCCGAGCCGCATCGGCTACCGGATCGAAGCCGACGGCACCAAGGTCCGCGTCGCCAAGCGCACCGGCGAGGTGCTCGCATGAGCACGGCCGTGAAGGAACAACCGCGGCTGAAGCAGCGCTACGCGGGAGAGGTGCAGGGCCAGCTCAAGGAGCGGCTCGGCCTCGCCAACGTGATGCAGGTGCCACGGCTCGACAAGATCGTCATCAACATGGGCGTCGGCCGGGCTGCCCAGCAGCCGTCGCTGCTCGAGGGTGCGGTGACCGACCTCACCATCATCAGCGGTCAGAAGCCGATCGTGACGAAGGCCGGCCAGTCGATCGCCGGCTTCAAGCTCCGCGAGGGGCAATCCATCGGTGCCAAGGTCACGCTCCGAGGTGATCGGATGTGGGAGTTCCTCGATCGCCTCATCAGCGTGGCGATCCCCCGCATCCGTGACTTCCGCGGTCTGCCGGCCCACAGCTTCGACGGCCGCGGCAACTACACCTTCGGCGTCAACGAGCAGCTGATCTTCCCGGAGATCGACTACGACAAGGTCGACAGCACCCGGGGCATGGACATCACCATCGTGACCACCGCGGCCGACGACGACGGGGGCCGAGCCCTCCTCGAAGCGTTCGGCTGGCCCTTCAAACGGGGCGAGGAAGCGGTGGAACCGCCGAAGCCGAAGACCCGTGGTCCGGTGCGCGGCGGCAAGCGCGGCAAGAAGTGACTGGCGTGAGGAAAGGCTGAGATGGCAAAGAAGGCACTCATCGAGAAGCAGCAGCGCAAGCCCAAGTTCAAGGTGCGCGCCTACACCCGCTGTCGGCGGTGTGGCCGCCCGCGGTCGGTGTACCGCGACTTCGGGCTCTGCCGCATCTGCCTGCGCGAGCTGGCACTTGCCGGCGAGCTGCCCGGTGTGACCAAGGCGAGCTGGTAAGGAGCGCATGCCGTGTCGATGACCGATCCGATCGCCGACATGCTCACCCGCATCCGCAACGGCAACGTTGCGATGCATGACGAGGTGAGGATGCCCTGCTCGAAGCAGAAGGTGGCCTTGGCCAAGATCCTGCAGCAGGAGGGGTACATCGAGGACTTTGCCGTGGACGCGTCCACGGCGGGGCCTGGCGAGGTGCTCACGATCAAGATGAAGTACAGCCCCGAGCGGGCCCGCACGATCTCCGGCCTGCGCCGGGTGTCGAAGCCGGGGCTGCGCGTCTACTCCAAAGCCGACCGCGTCCCTCGCGTGCTCGGCGGCCTCGGGGTGGCGGTGCTGTCCACGAGCCACGGGCTCATGACCGACAGGGAGGCTCGCAACCGCAAGGTCGGTGGCGAGATCCTCTGCTTCGTGTGGTGATGGCAGATGTCCCGCATCGGTAAGTCCCCCATCCCCGTCCCGCCTGGCGTCGACGTGGCCGTCGACGAGGGCACGGTCACCGTCAAGGGCCCGAACGGCACGCTGTCGCGCCTGGTTCCGGGTGCCATCACGCTGCGCCGTGACGGCGACCAGATCCTGGTCGAGCGTCCCGACGACGAGCGCGAGAACCGAGCCCTGCACGGCCTCACCCGCACGCTCGTGGCCAACATGGTCCAGGGTGTCACCGGTGGTTTCACCAAAGAGCTGGAGATCGTCGGCGTCGGCTATCGCGCCGAAGCGCAGGGTCCATCCACCCTGCGCCTCGCTCTCGGCTACAGCCACCCTGTTGTGGTCGACGCGCCCGACGGCATCACCTTCGAGGTACCTGTCCCCACCCGCATCCTGGTGAAGGGCATCGACAAGGAGCGCGTCGGCCAGACCGCGGCCAACATCCGCGCCCTGCGCAAGCCCGAGCCCTACAAGGGCAAGGGCGTCAAGTACGCCGGAGAGAAGATCCTCCGCAAGGCCGGCAAGGCCGGGAAGAAGTAGCCATGTCGAACATGTCCGAGGTCCGACGCAAGGGTCGCGTCCGGCGCCACTCGCGGGTGCGCAAGAAGATCTACGGGACGGCCGAGCGCCCCCGCCTGGCGGTGTTCCGCTCCAACCGGCACATCGTCGCCCAGGTGATCGACGACACCAGTGGCCGGACGGTCGCCTCGGCCTCCAGCCTGGAGGCCGACCTGCGCGCCGACGGCGCCACGGGCAACGTGGCCACGGCGACCAAGGTGGGCGAGCGCGTCGCCGACCGCGCCAAGGCCGCCGGTGTGAGCAAGGTCGTGTTCGACCGTGGCGGCTTCCGCTTCCATGGACGTGTTGCCGCGGTGGCCGAAGCCGCCCGTGAAGCTGGACTGGAGTTCTGACGATGCCCCCCACCGACATCTCTGCCGGGCTGCGGGAGTCGCGAGTGATCACGATCAACCGCGTCGCCAAGGTCGTGAAGGGCGGTCGCCGCTTCTCGTTCACCGCGCTCGTGGTGATCGGCGACGGCAACGGCCGCGTGGGCCTGGGCTACGGCAAGGCCAAGGAGGTGCCCCTCGCCATCCAGAAGGGCACCGAGGAGGCGAAGAAGAACCTCTTCTCCGTCGCCCTCGCAGGCGGCACCATCACCCATCCCATCATCGGCGAGACCGGCGCCGGTCGCGTCCTCATGAAGCCGGCCGCGCCGGGTACCGGTGTCATCGCCGGCGGTGCCGCTCGCGCCATCCTCGAGGAGGCCGGGATCCACGACGTGCTCTGCAAGTCGCTCGGCTCGTCGAACGCCATCAACGTGGCCCGGGCCACCATCGCCGGCCTGAAAGGGCTGCAGCGTCCGGAGGACATCGCCAAGCGCCGAGGCATCCCGGCGGAGGACTTCGTGCCCAAGGGCCTGCTGCGCGCCTACAAGGAACGCCAGCGTGAGGGCTACGCGCCCACCGAGGAGGTGCGCTGACGATGGCCACGAAGGCCGCTGCCCCTGGCGGGCAGCTGAAGGTCACCCTGGTGAAGTCCACGATCGGCGCGAAGCCGAAGGCACGCGGCACGGTCCGCGCCCTCGGGCTCAGGCGGCTCGGTTCCACCAACACCCTGCCCGACCGTCCCGAGATCCGCGGGATGATCGCCAAGGTCCCCCACCTCGTCACCGTCGAGACGGTGGCCGAAGGCTCGACCACGGAGAAGAGCTGACATGCGAGTCGATGAGCTGAAGCCGGCCCCCGGCGCGACCAAGCAGCGCAAGCGGGTGGGTCGTGGCATCGGTGGCCACGGCGGCAAGACCGCCGGTCGCGGCACCAAGGGCCAGCGCGCCCGCAACACCGTCGCCCGCGGCTTCGAGGGTGGCCAGATGCCGATCAAGCAGCGGGTCCCGAAGCTGCGCGGCTTCAACAACCCGTTCCGCGTCGAGTACCAGGCCATCAACCTCGACATCCTCGAGACCGTGGCCGCGCAGTACGACCTGGCCGAGGTCACTCCGGCGACGCTCCATGAGCACGGGCTCCTGCACAAGGGCGCCTTCGTGAAGGTGCTGGCCCGGGGCGAGCTGTCACGTCCGGTGAAGGTCTCCGCCCACGGCTTCTCGAAGGCGGCCGAGGCCGCCATCACCGCTGCGGGAGGTAGCGTCCAGCTCCTGCCCCTGCCCTTCGGGGCCGGCCGGCCTCCGGCCAAGGGCAACCAGTTCACCAACCGCTGATCCGGCCCGGCAACCGCCCACCCCCAAGGAGCTCGGTGTGCTCACGAGCGTGAAGAACGTCTTCAAGGTCCATGACCTTCGAGGCAAGATCCTCTTCACCCTGCTCATGATCGTCCTGTATCGACTGGGTACCCACATCCCGGTCCCCGGGGTCGACTACTCGGCCATCAAGCAGCTTCGGGACGAGGCGGAGAACCAGGGCACGATCGGGTTCCTCAACCTGTTCTCGGGCGGCGCGCTCAGCCAGTTCGCCATCTTCGCCCTCGGGATCATGCCGTACATCACGGCATCGATCATCATCCAGATCCTCGGCGTGGTCATCCCCAAGCTGGAGGAGTGGCAGAACCAGGGTGCCGTCGGTCAGCGCAAGATCACCCAGTGGACGCGCTACCTCACCATCGCCATCGCGATGTTGCAGGCCACCGGCTTGACGTTCGTGTTCGGCCGGGGCAGCGGGAACACCGTCTTCTTCGGCCAGGGCGCGCCGAACGTCGTGCTCCTGCCCGGGTTCCCCCTCCCCCGGGTGCTCCTCGTGATCGCCACCCTCACCGCCGGCACGATCCTGTTGATGTGGATCGGCGAGCTGATGACCGAGCGGGGCATCGGCAACGGCATGTCGATGCTGATCTTCGCATCCGTGGTCAGCTCGTTGCCGTTCCAGTACTACGCGCTCCTGAAGGAGAGCAAGTTCGTCATCTTCGGCCTCATGCTCATCCTGTCCGTCGTCACGTTGGTGGCCATCGTGTTCATGGAGCTCGGGCAACGACGCATACCGGTGCAGTTCGCGAAGCGCGTGGTGGGTCGGCGGATGTACGGCGGCCAGAGCACGTACATCCCCTTGAAGATCAACCAGGCCGGCGTGATCGCCATCATCTTCGCCAGCTCCGTGCTGTTCCTGCCGGCGCTGCTCGTCCAGGTGGTGCCGTGGACGTGGCTGCAGAACTTCGTGAACGACTTCGTCCTCGACACGACGAGCTGGGTGCACCTCGTCCTCTACGGCCTGCTCATCGTCGGCTTCTCGTACTTCTACAACTCCATCGCCTTCTCTCCCGAGAAGCAGGCCGACCAGTTGCGCAAGCAGGGCGGCTTCATCCCGGGCATCCGCCCCGGGCCGCAGACCGAGCGCTACCTGCGCAGGGTGCTCAACCGCCTCACCCTGCCGGGCGCGATCTTCATCGCGATCATCGCCCTGACCCCGTCGATCGTGCTGGCCATCGGTGGCGTGACGCGGTTCCCGTTCGGTGGCACCACCGTGCTCATCGCCGTCGGCGTGGCCCTCGAGACCATGAAGCAGATCGACAGCCAGCTGATGATGCGGAACTACGAGGGCTTCCTGAAGTGATGGGTCGCCGTTGATGGGCACCCACCGTCGACAGCGTCGCCGGCGGAGGGGTGCTGGGTGATCCCGGGCGCCCGCCTCATCATCCTCGGGCGCCAAGGTGCCGGGAAGGGGACGCAGTGCGCCCGGCTCTCCCGCCACTACGTCGTGCCGCACATCTCCACCGGCGACGTGCTGCGCGCCGCGACGAAGGAGGGTTCCGCTCTCGGGATCCAGGCGAAGCAGTTCATGGACCGCGGCGAGCTGTTGCCCGACGACGTCATGATCGGCATCGTCCACGAGCGGCTGCACAAGGACGACACCCGCACCCGCGGGTACGTCCTCGACGGCTTCCCGCGCACCGTCACCCAGGCCGACGCCATGGCGCAGCTCACCTACGAGCAGCCCATCCACGTCGTGATCGACCTCGATGTCCCTCGCGAGGTGGTGCTCGATCGGCTCGCCTCGCGCCGCGTCTGCCAGGACTGCGGGACGATCTACACCGCGAGGGGAAGCGAGCGCCTCCCGTGGATCTGCGACGCCTGCGGTGGCGACGTCGTGCATCGGGCCGACGACACCGAGGAAGCCATCAACCGTCGCCTCGACCTGTACGAGAGCCAGACGGCGCCGCTCATCGGGTTCTACGGCGCCATCGGTCTGTTGGAGGTGATCGACGGCGTCGGCATCCCCGACGATGTGCTCCAGCGCATGGTCAAGGTGGTCGAGGCCCGGCGCGACGGTCGTCGTCGGCCGGCGCTATGAGCCTGCCGCGCCGTTCGAGCGAGGAGCTGGCCGTGATGCGCCGAGCCGGCAGGGTCGTCGCCGAGATGCACGCGACGATCAGGTCGGCGATCCGCCCGGGCGTCACCACCCTCGAGCTCGACGCGATCGGCCGGGAGGTGCTCGCCCGCCGGGGCGCGACGTCGAACTTCCTCGGTTACCACGGGTTCCCCGCCGTGATCTGCGCCTCCGTGAACGACGTCGTGGTGCACGGCATCCCGGACGGCACGGTCCTCGACGACGGCGACCTGGTGTCGATCGACTGCGGGGCGATCGTCGATGGATGGCACGCCGACGCCGCGTTCACCGCCACCGTCGGTGTCGCGGCGCCCGGCACGGCCCGTCTCATCGAGGTGACCGAGGCGAGCCTGGACGCGGGGATGGCAGCGATGCAGCCCGGTGGTCGCCTCTCGGACATCGGGGCCGCCGTCCAGACGGTGGTGGAGGCAGCAGGCTTCGCCGTGGTCCGCGACTACTGCGGCCACGGGATCGGCCGGGCCATGCACGAGCGGCCGGACGTGCCGAACTACGGCAAGGCCGGGCGCGGGCCCCGCCTGGTCGCTGGGATCGTGCTGGCGGTCGAGCCGATGGTCACGGTGGGCGGGCCGGCCGTCGATGTCCTCCACGATGGTTGGAGCGTCGTGACTCGTGACGGGACCTGGTCCGCTCACGCGGAGCACACCGTTGCCGTGACGGATCGCGGTCCCGAGATCCTCACGTTGCCGTGACCGGGTCGGGTCGCCGGTCGCCGGGGCGGCTCACTCCCGGTCGGCGAGGTGCTTCAGCTCGAGCCGTTGCGTGAAGGGCATGGCGGCCGCGCCGAGGACCAGCCCGATGAAGAGCCCGAGGCCGAGGTTGGTGAGGAAGAACGGGACGAGCACGAGGAAGACGACCAGGCTGTCGGCGGCCCAGTGGACGTACCAGGGCTTCGGGTCGCGGGGCGCCAGGGGCTCGTTCGGGGGCTCGGGGGGCTCGCCGTCACCGTTCATCGGGGCGTCGTCGTCCATGCCGGCACCAGGGATACCAGTTCTCGCACGCCTGGGCCGGCGATTCGCCGGCGATTCGCCCGTGTCTGTCGGGGATCTGACGGCGGGGGTGGAGGGTCGACGAGGCGGAGGGCCGGGATGGCTACGATCATGGGTGGGTCGGGGCGACCCGGATCCTGCTCGACCAGATCGACGCAGGGGGGACTTGGCGTCGCCCCGCGCGCCCGGTAGCATTGCCAGTCGGCCCTGCCAGCCGTTCGCGCCCCGGCGCGCTGCGGGCCGATCTGACAACGCATGCAGGAGGAGCAGCTCTGCCGAAGCCCAAGGAAGACGCGATCGTGTTGGAGGGAACCGTCACGGAACCCCTTCCCAACGCCATGTTCCGTGTCGAGCTCGAGAACGGTCACAAGGTGCTGGCCCACATCTCGGGGAAGA
>CAZTVJ010000420.1:0-4439 GCA_964616935.1 uncultured Acidimicrobiales bacterium
GCGAGCTGGTGCCGGGTACCACCGCGGGGGCCGACGAGCTGCTCGGCATCGGCGACGCGCTGCGCCGAGCCGGTCATGGCGTCTTCCAGTTCGCGCCCGAGCACGTCGTCGTACCCGTGCAGGAGTGGCCGTGGATGCAAGAGCTGGCCCGCCGTACCGGCCGGACGGTCAGCGTGAACCTGAACCAGCCCGACGACGGGCCTGAGGTGTGGCGCCTGGTTCTTGCCCTGCTCGACGAGGCGCGTGCCGACGATCTCGCCATCGTGGCCCAGGTCGCCGGTCGCTCCATCGGCATCCTCATGTGCCTGGAAGGCTCGATCCACCCGCTGCTCTTCCACCCCGCGTACCAGGAGGTGGCAGGCCTTCCGCTGCCTGAACGAGTCGCCGCACTGCGCGAGCCGGAGCGCCGGCGCCGCATCGTCGAGGACGTGCCCGATGATGGCGGACTGTTCGTGGCCGCCGTGCTGTCGAAGCTCGGCCGCATCTTCCCCGTCACCGATGGTGACATCGACTACGAGCCCGGCCCTGACGCCTCCGTCACTGCTGCGGCGGATGGCATGGGCCTGCCTGCCATGCAGGTGGTACTCGACCAGCTGCTGGCCGACGACGGCCGCGGCATGCTCTACGCGCCGTTCTTCAACTACGCCTACGGCGACCTGTCCATGACCTACGAGGCCACGCTCCACCCGGGTACCCGCATGGGCCTGGGCGACGCCGGGGCCCACTGCGGTGCCATCTGCGACGGCGGCACCCCCACGTTCATGCTCACCCACTGGGCCCGCGACCGCAGCCGCGGCCCTCGGCTCCCGCTCGAGCTGGTCGTCCACCGCCAGACCCGCCAGACGGCCGAGCTGTACGGGCTGCGCGACCGTGGCCTCGTGGCACCGGGCCACAAGGCGGACGTGAACGTCATCGACCTCGATGGGCTGTCGTTCGGTCCGCCCCGCATGGCCTACGACCTGCCGGCGGGTGGTCGGCGGCTGGTGCAGCGGGCGGCGGGCTATGTGGCCACGTTCTGTGCGGGCGTCCAAACCGTGGACCGGGACGAGTTCACGGGCGATCTGCCCGGCCGCCTCCTGCGCGGCCCGACCGGCTGACCGATCGGCCAAACGCGCGACGCTAGAGCCGTGACCGCACATCGCATCGTCTACACAGGACCGTCCTCGCTCGCCGTGCAGGCCGCCACCCTGCTCGCCGATGCCGACGGCGTCGAGCTCACGGCGTCGGAGCGGCCCCAGGTGACGGACGCGGCAACGGATACCGTCGTGCTCGCGGTCACCGTCGAGGGGACGCCCGACGCCGTCGCCGAGGCCGTTGCCCTCCTAGAGGACCAGCTCCCCGACGGAGCAACGGTGGAGGTCGTCGACCCGCCGACCTCGTAGCCCGTTGACCATCAGCGGAAGTGGGGCGCCACCTCGGTGATGAACAGGTCGAGCGCGTCTCGCTTGCGGGCCGGATCGGGCAGGGTGAAGTCGGGCAGGATCAGCTCGCCCACGCCGATGTCCTGGTAGCGACCTACGAGATCCACCACCTCGCTCGGCGTCCCGAGGATCGTGGCCCGCCCGTAGGGCCGCGCCCGCCGGGCCTCCACCCAGGCCGGATCGGTGCCGATCACCAGCAGTGCGTTGGCCGATCGAGCGATGGTGGACGGGTCCCGCCCCAACGACGCACAGTGCTGTTCGAGCACCGCCGACTTGTGGGCCAGCAGCTCGGGCGTGCCCCACACGTTCCACTCGTCGGCCCATCGCGCCGCGATGCCCAACGTCCGCCGCTCGCCTCCCCCACCGATCATCAGCGGCAGGTGGCGCTGCACCGGCTTGGGCGCCAGCGGCGCGTCGACCAACCGGTAGTAGCGCCCGTCGAACGAAGACCTGTCCTCTCGCAGCAACGACGTGATCACCGCACACGCCTCGTCGAGACGGTCCAGCCGTTCCCGCACCGACGGGTACGGGATGCCGTAGGCGACGTGCTCGCTCTCCTGCCACGCCGCACCCAGCCCCAGGATCACACGCCCGCCGGAGATCTGGTCGACGGTGGCCACCTGCTTGGCCAGCACCGACGGCCACCGGTAGGTGTTGCCCGTGACGATCGAGCCGAGCCGCACCCGGGGCACTGCTGCCGCCAGCCCGGCCAGCACCGTCCAGCACTCCTGGATGGGCAGGCCCACGTCACCCTCGAACGGCATGAAGTGGTCGGCGAACCAGACCCCGTCCCAGCCGGTGCGCTCGGCGTGCTGGGCCGACGCCAGGATCTCGCTCCACGGTTGCCCGGCGCCTGGCCAGAACGAGAAGCGCACTACAGGCCCATCGACCGGGAGATGATCTCCTTCATGATCTCCGTCGTCCCGCCGTAGATGGTGGTGATGCGCGCATCGGCGTAGGCGCGGGCGATCGGGTACTCCAGCATGTAGCCGTACCCGCCGAACAGCTGCAGGCAGCGGTCGACCACTCGCTTCTGCAGCTCGGTGCACCACCACTTGGCCATGGCCGCCTCGTCGGCTCCAAGTGCACCCTGACCCAGCGCGACGATGCACTGGTCGACGTAGGCCTGCGCCACCTCCACCTCGGTGCGCACCTCGGCCAGCACGAACTTGGTGTTCTGGAACGACCCGATGGGCTGGCCGAAGGCCTGGCGCTCCTTCACGTACTCCAGCGTCCATGCCAACGCCTGGCGGGCACTCGCGACGCCCGTGACCGCGATCGACAGCCGCTCCTGAGCCAGGTTCGAGACCAGGTATGTGAAACCTTGGCCCTCGTCGCCCAACCGGTTGGCCACCGGCACGGACACGTCGGTGAAGAACAGCTCGGCCGTGTCCTGGCTGTGCAGGCCGACCTTGTCCAGGTTGCGCCCGCGCTCGAAGCCGGCCATGCCCCGCTCCAGCACGAGCAGGCTCATCCCCTTGTGCTTGAGTGACGGGTCGGTCTTGACCGCAGTGATCACGAGGTCGGCGTTGATGCCGTTGGTGATGAACGTCTTCGAGCCGTTCACGACGTAGTGGTCACCGGCGCGCAGGGCCGTCGTCGCCATCGACGCCAGGTCAGAGCCGATGCCCGGCTCGGTCATGGCCACGGCCGTGATCAGCTCCCCCGACGCGATCCCCGGCAGCCAGCGCGCCTGCTGCTCCGGGTTGCAATAGGCCAGGAAGTACGGCGTGGTGATGTCGTTGTGCAGCGTGAGCCCCAGGCCCGCTCCACCGATGCCGGCGCGGGCCAGCTCCTCGGCCAGCACGACGTTGAAGCGGAAGTCGTCCACCCCGCCGCCCCCAAAGACCTCCGGCACCGCCATCCCCAGGAAGCCATTCGCACCCGCGGCGGCGAACAGCTCCCGCGGGGCCAGGCCATCTGCCTCCCACTCCAGGTAGTGGGGTGTGATCTCCTTGGCCACGAACGTCCGGATGCTGGACCGGAACTGCTCGTGCACGTCGTCGAAGAGCGTGCGTTCCATCGGCGTCCATTGAAGCCGACGGAGGTGGCTACCGTCGCCCCGGTGCGGCTGACCCTCGACCCCTCGCTCGATCCGGCGAGCTACCCGTTCTCGCACGCGCTTCGGGTCCGCTTCGCCGAGACCGATGCGATGGGCATCGTGCACCACGGCTCGTACCTCCCGTACCTCGAAGAGGCCCGGGTGGCGTACCTCCGCCACATCGGACACCCGTACCTCGTGGTCCAGGCGGCCGATGGCGTCGACTTCGCGGTGCTCGAGGCCTACGTGCGCTATCTGCAGCCGCTCCGCTTCGACGACGAGGTCACCGTCCACCTGGTGGTGGGCGGCGCATCCCGGGCCACGTTCCAGATCGCCTACCTGCTCACCATCGACGGTCGGCCGCACGCCACCGCCGTCACCGTGCACGGCTGCGTCGACCCACACGGCCGGCCGCAGCGGATGCCCGCCTGGCTCCAGGAGATGACCCAGTGAAGAGGACAGCATGAAGACCCTCCACCTCCTCCGCCACGCCAAGTCCGACTGGTCCGATCCGTCCCTCGACGACCACGACCGGCCGCTCAACGCCCGGGGCCGCAGGGCGCGCCTGGCCGTGGCCCGCCACGTGGAGGGGTGGCCCGTCGATCTCGTCGTGTGCTCGACCGCCGTGCGGGCGCAGGAGACCGCCGAGCCGGTCGTCGAGGCGCTGGCATCCCCAGTTGTGTTCGAGCGAGGGATCTACGAGGCCGGCACCAGCAGCCTGCTCGACGTCGTGCGGGCCCTGCCCGACGAGGCGAGCACCGTGCTGCTGGTGGGCCACAACCCTGGCTTCGAGGGCCTCACGGCCGTGCTGTGCGGCACCACCCCGGCCTACCCGACCGCCGCGATCGGCACCATCACCATCGACGTCGCACGCTGGGTCGACGTGGATCCCGGCACGGGTCGCCTCGTGGCCCATGTGACACCCGCCGATCTGTCTGGCTCGGCATAGCCGCCGCTGCGCTTCGGCCGAGCCTCGC
>CAZTVJ010000421.1:0-5873 GCA_964616935.1 uncultured Acidimicrobiales bacterium
GTGCCGGCCTTCACCGTCAGCTCCTTCGGCGAGAACGCGAAGTCGGCCACCGTGATGGTGGCGGCTCCCCCTGCAGGGGTTGTGGCGGCGGTGGTGCCCGCCGCGGCCGTGGTCGTGGCGGCAGGCGGTACCGTCGTGGCCGTGGAGGTCTTGTCGTCGCTCCCGCACGACGACAGCGCCAGGACGATCACGGGTAAGGCCACGAGGACAGCGCGGCGCAGCGACATCGGTTCCCCTCTCGCCGAAACTGCGTTGAACCTACACGTCGGTGTTGGTCGCCTGGAGCGACTCAGGACCGGGCTTGGCGCTGGATGTCGGCCATGGTGATCGGGGGCACCGGCTCAGCCTCGTAGTCGTCGGCCGACGTCGCGGTGTCCGATAGGGGCTGGTAGTAGGCGTTGCCCGCCGCAGCCCAGGCACCGACCATCTCGAAGAACGCCGGACCGGCAGGATCGATCCCGCGGATCGGCATCGAGCCCCGACGGATCGTGAAGTCGTGCGGGGCCAGCTCGCCGGCGCGCACGAACCACCGCTCGGCGGCATCCTGACGACCCTGCTGGGCCAACCACCAGCCGACCGAGAAGGCCGCCCGAGCCTCCTGGTCCGTCGCCGTCGGCAGCGACTGCAGCTCCTCCACCGTGCCCCCCTCCAGCGGGGGTGCGTCGCCTCGCACCCAGGCCCGCAGCGCGGCTCGCGGCTTGCGCGGGTGGAAGCGGGTGATGTTGGAGTACTCCGTAGAGACGTAGTGCACGTCGTTTGGCCGCACGATGCGGCCGTCCTCGTCGATCCACAGCACCGTGGGCACGTTGACCATGTTGTAGAGGTCGGCCACGACGTGCTCGGTGTCGATGAGGCTGGGGTGGGTGGGTGTGGCTCGCTCGATGAAGGGGCGGGCATCGTCGGGTGAGCGGTCGAGCGCCACGGTGATGACGACCAGGCCATCGGGGCCGAGCTCTTCGTTGATCTCCTGCCACACGGGCAGGTCGGCACGGCAGCCTCACCAGCTGGCGTAGGCGTACAGCACGACCTTTCGACCTCGGTAGGACGAGAGCCGGTGGACGTTCCCGCCGAGGTCGGGCAGCTCGAAGTCGGGGGCCATCCCGGTCCGCAGGTCGTCGCCTCGCTCGGCCGGCGACGCCGCCAGCGCAAGGACGCGCTCGTCGACGTCGATCGCCATCGGACGGCCGAGCAGGCGGGAGATCGTCGCGATGTCGAGCGTCTCGTCGGGCGCCATGGGGACGCAGACGTCGTCTCGGCAGAGCCCCTCGGGCTTGCGCTGCCATCCGAGAGCTTCTGGGTCGAGCACGAGGTCGTCCCCCAGCTCGACGGAGCTGACCACTTGTTCGTCGATGAGCGTCCACGTCGCCATGACGGCGACCGTACCGCTCGGCGCGGCGGACCATGCAACCCACGGAGGCAACAGCGCCGCGCATGGGCAAGGATGCGTCCGTGCTGCCCCGCGTGCTGTTCGCCACCGCCGAGCTTGTGCCGGTCGCGCGGGTCGGCGGCCTCGCCGCCGCCACGGCCGGGCTGGTCCGAGCCCTGCGCGGGCTCGGCGTCGAGGTGGATGTGGTCGTGCCCGACTACGACGCCACACCCCTGGCCGGCGCTCGCTCGATTCCGCTGGCGGTTCCGGAGTGGGCTGGTCCGGCCACGGCGAGGACGGGGGTGCTCGAGGGCGTCGGCGAGCTGACGCTCGTGTCCGCCTACGGCGTGGAGCGCTCGCACCCGTACCTGCAGCCCGACGGCACCGGCTGGCCGGACAACGACCGGCGGTTCATGGCCTTCTCGGCCGCCATCGGGGCCCTCGTTACGGAGCGCAAGCCCGACGTCCTCCACCTCAACGACTGGCACACCGCCGCCGCGCTGGCCTTCCTGGCTCAACCTCCGCCGACCGTCCTCACCGTCCACACGCTCGGCTACCAAGGACGCACCAACCCCGGCTGGCTGGCGGCGTTGCGCCACCATCGCGAGTCCTACCGGCACCAGGGTGACACCAACCCGCTCGCCGGTGGCATCCGCCTCGCCGACCTCGTCATCGCCGTCAGCCCCACCTACGCGCGCGAGATCCGGACGCCGGCCGGCGGAGCAGGCCTCGACGGCGTGCTGCGCGAGGCCGAGCCGAAGCTGGTCGGGATCCTCAACGGCATCGACACCGACACCTGGGATCCTGCTCGCGACCCCGACCTCGTGGCCACCTACAGCTCGGAGCGGCCAGAGGCGAAGCGTGCCTGTCGCGATGCGCTGCGCGACGAGCTCGGCCTTCCGCCGTCGGACGCGCCGCTCGCCGTGATGGTCACGCGGCTGGTCGAGCAGAAGGGCGTCGACCTCGTGCTGCCCGTGATCCCCTTCCTCGATCGCCTCCCGACCCAGCTCGCCGTGCTGGGCGACGGCGACGAGGCGACCGCCGATGCGCTCGGCGAGGCCGTCCGCCAGCATCCGGACGCGGTCGCGTTCCGGCGGGGGTATGACGAGGCCTTGGCCCATCGGTTCTTCGCCGGTGGCGACCTGCTGCTCATGCCCAGCCGCTTCGAGCCGTGCGGGCTCGCGCAGATGCAGGCCATGCGCTACGGCACCCTGCCCGTCGTGACGGACGTGGGAGGGCTCCGCGACACCGTCGTCGATCTGGATGTCGACCCCCTACAGGGCACGGGCATCGTCGCGGCCGAGGTGAGCGCCCTGGGCGTGCTCGACGGCCTGCACCGAGCCCGGCGAGTCACCACCAGCCCGACCTTGCACGCCGCGGCCCGCCGGCGTGGCATGACGGCCGACTGGTCGTGGCGGCAGCCGGCGCTCGACCACCTGGCGCACTACCGACACCTGCAGGCGTTGCAGAGCACGACGGCCACCACCACAGAAGCCGAGGAGGCAACGACATGACGGACCACCGGTCGATGCGACCCGAGCCACGAGTGCTCGTCCTCGTCCTGGCGGGCGGAGAGGGCAAGCGACTGGCGCCGCTCACCGCCGACCGAGCCAAGCCTGCCGTCCCGTTCGGCGGCTCGTACCGCCTCATCGACTTCGTCCTGTCGAACTTCGCGAACGCGCGCTACCTGAAGATCGTCGTGCTCACCCAGTACAAGAGCCACAGCCTCGACCGGCACATCGCCCAGACGTGGCGGTTCTCCACACTGCTGGGCAACTACGTGACGCCGGTGCCGGCGCAGATGCGGCGCGGACCGTTCTGGTTCTCGGGTTCTGCCGACGCGATCTACCAGAACCTCAACCTCATCAGCGACGAGAAGCCCGATGTCGTCTGTGTCTTCGGGGCCGACCACATCTACCACATGGACCCTCGCCAGATGGTCGAGCACCACCTTGAGTCGGGCGCCGGCGTCACCGTCGCCGCCATCCCCGTTCCGATCGCGGAGGCCACGGAGTTCGGGGTCATCGAGGCCTCTGCGACCGGCAAGATCCTCCACTTCCACGAGAAGCCACCGCAGCCTCCCGAGATGCCGGGCGATCCCACCCGCGCCCTCGCCTCGATGGGCAACTACGTGTTCAGCACCGAGGTGCTCGTCGACGTCGTGACACCCAAGGACGACACCCCGCCGACGAGCGACGTGGGCGGCGACGTCATCCCCGCGCTCACCGCGGAGGGCGTCGCCCACCTGTACGACTTCTCGACGAACCGCACCCCTGGGCAATCGGATCACGAGCGCGGGTACTGGCGCGACGTCGGGACCATCGACGCCTACTTCGACGCCAACATGGACCTGCTCGCGCCCCTCCCGATGTTCAACCTGTACAACCAGCAGTGGCCCGTCTACAGCCTGCAGCTGCCGCTCCCGCCGGCCAAGCTGAGCAAGGGCCAGGACTGGCTGTCGGCCCGGGTCGACAGCAGCCTGCTGTGCTCGGGCTCGATCATCTCGGGCGCGTCGGTGCACCACACGATCATCGGGCCCGAGGTGGAGGTGGCCACGGGCGCCGAGATCAGCGACTCGATCATCTTCCCCGGCGTGCGGATCGGTCCCGGGGCGCGCCTGCACCGCTGCGTCATCGACAAGAACGTGGTGGTACCGGCCGGCTACCGCATCGGTGTGGACCCGGGGGAAGACCGGAGCCGCTTCACCGTCTCCGAGGGTGGCGTCGTGGTGGTGGCCAAGGAGCAGCCGCTCGGCTGAGCTGGCTGAGCTGGCTGAGCTGGCAGAACCTGCTCAGTCTCAGCCTGGCGGCGGATCGAACTCGTTGGCCGCGATGATGCTGAACGTCGCACCCTGCGGGTCACTGAGCACGGCGAACCGACCGACCGGGACGTCGGTCGCAGGCATGATGACCGACCCACCGAGCTCACCGCAGCGAGCAATCGCCGCGTCGGCATCGTCGACTGCGAAGTACGCCATCCAGTGGGATGGCACCTCCGCCGGGAATTGTTCGTCCATCGCCATGAGCCCACCGACGGCGCGGCCGTCGAGCTGCAACATGGTGTAGGTGCCATCCATGGCCGGATCGACCTCGTAGGTCCAGTCGAACACCGCCGCGTAGAACGCCTTGGCGGCGTCCGCGTCGCGGCAGACGAGCTCGTTCCAGGTGAGGGTGTTGGGCTCGTTCACGAGGCCGGCGCCGATGTGGTCGCGCGGCTCCCAGGTGGCGAATGCGGCACCGGTCGTGTCGAGGAAGACGCCCATGCGCCCGACCGTCATCACGTCCATCGGCGGCAGCAGCGTCGTGCCCCCGGCATCAACGATGAGCTTCTCGCTGGCATCGGCGTCGGCGACGGTGACGTAGGTCGTCCAGTAAGGCGGACCGGGGTTCATCTGGGGGCCGAGCCCGGCGACGGCCTGGCCGCGATAGAGGCACATGCGGTACCCACCCGCCTCAGGGCCTTGGTCGACGGCCTCCCAGCCGAACAGGCCGCTGTAGAAGGCCGCGGCGGCGTCGATGTCGGACGTACCGAGATCGACCCACGACGGTGTGCCGGGTGGGTAGGCGGTGACCTGCGGCATGGTGGCCTCCTTGACGTGCTCCAGGGATCTTCCTGGCTACTCCCGCGCTGGCCGCCCGTCAAGGGATCTCACCAGACGGCAACGTGACGTTGTTCCCGGGTTCGTTCCGCGGGTACCCGTGGTCGGCGACCGGCGGGGGCGGTACCGTCCGGGCGGTGAGCGACGGCGAGCCGAGGTCCTCGGCACACGACCTCGTGCCGCTCCGTGAAGCGACCCGCACCTGGTTCGGCATCTCCCTGCGCACGTTCGGCGGCCCCGCAGGGCAGATCGCCGTGATGCACCGTGAGCTCGTCGACGACCGTCGCTGGATCGGCGAGGAGCGCTTCCTCCATGCGCTCTCCTACTGCACGCTGCTGCCCGGCCCCGAGGCGCAGCAGCTGGCGATCTACCTCGGCTGGTTGCTGAACGGCACCGTCGGTGGCCTGGTGGCAGGCACCCTGTTCGTGCTGCCCGGCTTCGTCGCGCTCATGGTGCTGAGCGTCATCTATGCGGGCTGGGGAGACACGACGGTCGTGGCGGCAGTGTTCGCCGGCGTCGCTCCCGCCGTGCTCGCCATCGTCGTGCAGGCCCTCCTGCGCATCGCAGGGCGCTCGCTGAAGACCGGCTTCCTCGTCGTCATCGCCGTCGCGTCCTTCGTGGTGCTGTTCACGCTCGCCTTCCCCTTCCCTCTGGTGATCGCCGTAGCAGGGCTGGCGGGCTACCTGGCCGGGCGCTTCCGGCCCGGATCCGTCACGGCCCCAGCGAGCCCGACCATCGGTGGGAGCCCGACCATCGGTGGGAGCCCGACCATCGGTGGGAGCCCGACCGCCGGACCGCCGCCCTTGATCGCCGACGATGCCCTGCACGGCGAGCGACCCTCGTGGCGCCGTGCCGTGGTGATCCTTGGTGTGGGCGTCGTTCTGTGGCTCGCACCCATCGCGGCCGTCG
>CAZTVJ010000422.1:0-6110 GCA_964616935.1 uncultured Acidimicrobiales bacterium
GGTCGTCGGCGTCGTCGGTGGTTTCTGCAGCGCGGCAAGATGCAGGGGCGCGGGCGCTGCGATCGGTCGCAACGGCCGGGCTGGTTCCTGACCGAGTCGTGGGTGTTGGATGTCGACCCGGCGGATGATCGCGGTGAGTGAGTCCTGCCACGAGGCGTCGGCGGTGTCGACGATGGCTGGCCTCGCGTCGAGGAGGTCGCGGGGCCACTCGCCGACCGGCGTCGCGTCGGCGGCCACGACCACGATCGGCGTGCCGAGCTCGAGCGCGAACGCGACGAGCCGCTGCCAGCCCGGGTCGGCCAGTGCCTCGGCCGAGACCACGACGATCACGACCTCGCTCGCTTCCAGATGGGTGAGCTCGTCGGCCCACTCGGCGTCAGAGGTCTCGAACCCCGTACGGACCCACACGGCGAGGCCGGTGGCGCGGTCGAGCGAGTCAGCGCCCTCGCGCGTCCACGTGCTCAGGACAACGACCCGTCGGGCCGTGTCGGCCCCCACCGTCACGAGCCCAGTATGCCCACGGCAGCACTCGCGCACGGCCGACTTCGCGCGATCCATCCCGCCAGTGCCGCCTGGCTCGTATCGTCGGGATCCGAGCAGCGGAGGGAGTCACATGGCCTTGGTCCTGAGTGGCACGGTCGTGACGATGGACGGCGAGCACCGGGTCATCCCCCGGGGGCGGTCTACCTGGGCGACGACGGTCTCGTCGACGCGGTCGCGGCAACGGGTGATCCAGCGCCGTCGGGCTTCGACGCGGCCGAGCGCGTCGTCACCCGTGGCGTGATCTACCCAGGCCTGGTCGACCTGCACAGCCACATCATGTACAACGCGCTCCCGCTCTGGCAGCAGCCGGGCCGCGCCACCCCCTACGCATCGCACGAGCAGTGGCCGCGCGCCGCCACCTACGGCCCGATGGTGAGCCAGCCAGGCCGCCTCCTGGGCGTGGCGGCGGGCCGCGCGCTGCTCGCCTACGTCGAGGCGAAGGCGATCGTCGGCGGCACCACGACCATCCAGGGCAACCCCCGTGGCGGTCGCCCGCCCGACGGGCAGCTCGTCCGCAACGTCGACACCGAGTCCCTGGGCACGAAGCTGGACTTCATCAAGGTGACCACGATCGTGGCCAGTGACGCCGATGCGCTGCTCGATGCGGCCGTGGCGCTGTCGGCGGGCAAGGCCTTCGTCTACCACCTGTGCGAAGGGACCGACCCGAAGCTGACCAAGGAGTACGCGCTGGCCGACCAGGTCGGCCTGTTCCAGGACGGCTTCGTCGGCATCCACGGCACCGCGCTGACGGCCGCGCAGCTGCAGGCCTGGGCCGCGAAGGGCGGCACGCTGGTGTGGTCGCCGTTCTCGAACTATTGGCTCTACGGGGCCACGGCCGACGTGCGCGCAGCCAAGGACGCCGGCTTGCGCCTCGCGCTCGGGTCGGACTGGGCACCGTCGGGCACGAAGAACCTGTTGGGCGAGCTGAAGGTGGCGGACCTTTGGAACCGCGCCCAGGGCACCCCCGTCTTCACCGATAGCGAGCTCTGCGATCTCGTGACCGCCAACCCTGGCGATGCCTTGGCCCACCCCTGGAAGGTGCCGGTCGGACGCCTCGTTCCCGGCGCGCTGGCCGACATCGTGGTGCTGCGTCGTCGCAGCACTGACCCCTACCGCAACCTCATCGACGCCACCGAGCGCGACGTCCGCCTCGTGACGGTCGGCGGGCAGGCGCGCTACGGGTTGGCCTCACTCATGACGGCCGCGGGCAACCCGGGGGCCAGTCCCATCTCGGTCGGCACGTTGCGCCGACGGCTCGACGTGGGGATGCCCGGGCTCACCTGGGCCGGCGTCAAGGCGGAGCTGGAGGCGGTGCGGGCGGACCCCGTGGCGGCGAAGCTGCGGATCGACGAAGCACTGGCCGCTTGGGGTGGTGGCCCTCTCGACGACCCCGAGGCCCCGTTCGTGTTCCTGCCCGACATGCCGACCGGTCGCGACGACGAGACCGCCCTGGGCGGGCCGGGACAGCCCCCGGAGCCGATCGCCATCCCGCCGCTCGAGACGCTCGTCCACGACCGCGCCTGGCTCGACCTGGTGGACACCAACCCGTTCCACGGCGGCCTCCTCTCCGGGTTGCGGGAGTACTACGGGTGACACGGCCCGAACCGCCGGGCGTGCTCCTCCCGGAGTTCCTCGACGCCGCACCCGAGCTGCCCGTCGGGGTGCGGGCGCGACTGGTGGACGTGGCCATCGCCCTGCTCGACGAGGTGTACGTCCACCTTCCCCAGAAGCGGGCGCGCTACGGCGTCGATCCCGTGCAGCAGCTCCGGCTCCTGCGCGACCGAGTCACGCAGCTGCGCGCGGGCGCGTTCCGGGACGAGCTGTCCACCATCTTCACGTCGCTCCACGACCGTCACACCGGGTACGTCGCGCCTGAGCCGTGGATGGGCCGGGCCGCGGCGCTGCCGTTCCTCGTCGAGCGCTACGTCGACGACGGCCGGCCGCGCTACGTCGTGTCGAAGGTCGTGGAGTGGGGGCCGATCGAGCCGTCGTTCGACAGCGGTGTCGAGGTGACGCATTGGAACGGCGTGCCGATCGACCGCGCCGTCGAGCGCAACGCACTGCGCCAGCGAGGGGCCAATCCGCCGGCCCGCACGGCTCGGGGCGTCCAGGCGCTCACCGTCCGTTCCCTGGCCCACTCCCTCCCGCCGGACGAGCACTGGGTGAACGTCGGGTACCGCACCAACCGCGGCGCACGCCGTGAGGCCCGCTTCGCGTGGCGGGTCATGGAGGTCGAAGCGGCGCCGGACGCCGACGACGCGAACCCCATGCTCGGGAACGATCCGGGCGGTGTCGCGGTGCAGCAGGTGCGCAAGGAGCTGTTCGCCGCGCCCCGCCTGGGCGCGCCGTGGATCCCGACGAGCCTGCCGAAGGTGTTCGCGGCGCGACGACACCGGGCCGCTGGGGGCGACGTGGGCCACGTGCGCATCTGGTCGTTCGCCGAGCGTGACGACGTCGCCGCCACCAACGAGTTCGCCCGCCTGCTCGGTCTCCTGCCGCGCCGCGGCGTCATCATCGACATCCGGGGCAACCCCGGTGGCTACATCCCTTCTGCCGAGCGGCTCCTCCAGACCCTCACCGCCGGCCGCGTCGAACCGGCCCGGTTCTCGCTGGCCACCACGCGGACGACGCTGGCGATGTGTCGTGCCGACGATGTCGGTCTCGGCCGCTGGGCCACCTCCATCCGGGGCGCTGTTGGTACGGGCGACGTGTACTCGCAGGGCTTCCCCATCACCCCCGAGGCGGTCGCCAACGATCTCGGCCGGTGCTACGACGGCCCCGCCGTCCTGGTCACCGATGCGCTCACCTACAGCGCGGCCGACATCTTCGCCGCCGGCTTCCAGGACCACGGGATCGGCACGGTCGTGGGCACGGGCGCAGCCACGGGCGCCGGCGGCGCGAACGTGTGGACGGCCCGCCAGGTGGAAGCGCTCACGGCCGAGCTCGGTGACGCCTGGCCGGCGCTGCCCGAGGGCGCCGGCGGCTTCACCGTCGCCTTCCGGCGTGCCACCCGCGTCGGTGAGCGGGTCGGCCTGGCCCTGGAGGACGTCGGTGTCGAGGTGGACCAGGTCGTCGAGCTGACCCGAGACGACCTGCTCCGCTCGAACCGCGATCTCCTCGCCACGGCCGCAGCGCTCCTCTGATGGCGGGCTCGTCGTCCGCGCGTCAGGTCTTGAGGGCGTCGATGGCGGCTTGCTCGGACGGTGAGAGCGGCTCGGGCGGTAGCGCGGCGGCCCAGGCCGGCATCACGAGCTTGACGTAGTCGCGACTCGGGGACCCTGCGATGAGGGCCTGGGCGGCGCGGTCGCCCGAGGTGCCCTGCCAGCGCAGCGTGCCGTAGGGGAGGTCGCGCCGAGGGATCTCCGAGCGGCCTCCGTCCCAGGCGAAGGGTGCCGCACGATCCTTGCGGTAGCCGATTGCGGCAAGCTCGGCCAGCGCGCGCTGCCAGTCCGCCAGCGCGCCGGACGAGTCCCACTGGCCCATCGCCACCGTTGGCGTGGACGGAGCAACCGACCCGACGATGCGCCGGGCCTGCGAGCCGACGGCCACGACCACCTCGGGGTCCGCGCGGCGGACGACCTCGGCCAGCAGGGCGCGCACCTTCGCGTCGTCCACGGCGGCGTCGCGTGTCGCCTCGGGAGCGCTCAGCGCGTCCACGGGCAACGTGCGGACGACGGCATAGCGACGGTCGATGCCAGCGGCCCCGAGCCAGCTCTGGAGCCGCTGCCCGGCCTCGCCGCTGAGGGCGCGACCCGTGAAGAGGTCGTCGTGGGACGCCTGGTCGGCCAGCACCAGGATCGACGGCTCCCGCAGCCGGCCACGCACGATCGGGCCGAACCCGAACGACGGGTGGCCCGGTAGACCGAGCTCCTCGAAGTCCGGCCAGGCGAACCCGGGGTCACCTCCTTGCAGCAGCTTGGCCCACGTTGCCGTCGGGCCCTTGTCGAACTGGTCGAAGCCGTGGCGGGGCGGCTCGTAGGCGAGGTCGCCCGCGGCGGGGCGGTAGCCCTCGTCGCTGTCCGCCTGCAGGCCCGGGTAGGTCACCTCGGCACCCTGGTTGTTGTACCGGCCGTCGGTCGAGAACAGCTGGATGGCGGTCTGTTCGTCGCGGCGGTTGCTGGCCGTCGTGCGGAACCCGAGGCGCCACGCGGTCCCGAACGGCAGGTCGCGGAAGGGGATCGGAGCGTTGGAGTAGGCGTAGGTGCCGGGCGGACGGCGCTCGCCACCGGGGTCCACCGGGAGCCAGCCGGGGTCGGCGGCCGACCAGGCATCGATGCGGCTGAGTGCCACCTGGAAGTCGGCCTCGATGGCGGCGATCCCGCCCTCCTGGCCGGCGCCGCCCGGATGGACGACGCCCACGATGCGCAGGCCTGGCCTGATGCGGTGCCCCTGCGCCTCGTGGAGCAGCTCCGGAGCGGCATCACCGCCGCGAGATCGCACCCAGGTGGCGACGGATTCCTTGGCTGCGGTCCCGACGGCGATGACGAGACGCAGGTCATGCTGCTCTGCCGCCAGGTCGAGCAGCGCCTGGCGATGCTGCGCGATCGGCGACCTCGGGTCCTGGGCGAGAGGTCGCAGGCCGTCGTCGTACTGCCAGAAGATCGGGTAGACGAAGGTGTTGAGGAACAGGTACGAACGGGTGATGCCGAGGTGGCTCAGGACGTGCTGCATCCGGCCACCGGTGCTGCCCGTGAACGAACGGTGGCTGAGCGATTCGTCCTGGGCCCCTTCCTGGCCGACGATGAGCACCTTGGCACTGCCGGCGGCGAGGCGGCCCCGGTAGAACATCGGCCCGAAGTGCCAGCGGAACTCCTCCTCGCCACTCCAGGCCACGCCGAGGGCGCGGTAGTTGGGGGTCTCGGCGAAGAGCCTGGCCCAGGGGCCGGTCTTGGCTGGCCCGGCGTCGAACTCCCACGGCGATCCGCGATCCGCCCAGTGCTGTTCCCACACGGTGGACCTCCTGGCGGCAGACGCTACGCGCTCGTGGCGCAAGGGTGGCCCGGGTACGAGGCCCGGGCCACCGTCGTGGTTCCCGCCGAGAAGGTGTTCAGCCCGATGGCAGCAGCACGCCGTCGATCAGGTAAACGGTCGTCGACCGGGATCATGGCGCTGGTTCGGCGCCGAGGTCACGCCGGATTGGTCGGCGCTACCGGAGATCAGGGCACGGTCGGCCCGGGCCGCTCCTCCCAGTCAACCCACGCCTGGCCTGTTGCCGCCAAGTAGGCCTTCACCGCCTCGCCGATCGTCGGGTAGAAGTGTGCTTCGCCGATCCGCTCGACCAGCCCGAAGCGGCGGAGGCGCTCCTTCGTCGGCCCCTTCATCTCCGCGAACGCCAGCACGATGTCATCGCCCTCCAGCCCGTCGAGGAGCCATGCGCGCTTCTCGGCCGCCGTGACGTCGAAGTCGGTGATCGGTTCGGCCGTCACGACCACCCAACGCGCCGGTGGCGTCACTGCATGGAGATCCCTGCGCACCTGGTTGCGGAAGAAGTCGGCGTTGGCGAAGAAGAGGGGTGCATCGAACCGGAAGAGGAGCAGCCCGGGCACGGGGGCGCCTTCCGGGTGACG
>CAZTVJ010000423.1:0-2254 GCA_964616935.1 uncultured Acidimicrobiales bacterium
GGGCGGCGGGAGCGTCGGCGTCGGCATCGACGCGAGGCTGCCGCGCGTCGATGGCCGTCCGCAATGGGTCCGGAGACCCAAATCGCGGTACGGCCCTCACGCACCGCGTCGCAACCGTCGCACGGTGGCCGCCTACGGTGGCAGCAGGACGAAGGGGGCTTCGATGGACGTACCGCACCTACCTGCGAGCACCACCGGCCAAGCGGTGGCCGAAGCCCTGGCCGAGTGTGGCTGCGCCGTGGTCGACGAGCTGGTCGCGCCGGAGGTGCTGGGCCAGGTGCTCGCCGAGCTGACGCCCTGGATCGACGCCACCCGGACCGGCCCAGACGACTTCAGCGGTCACAACACCCGTCGCACGGGGGGCTTGATCGGCCGCTCGGCCACGGTGCGCGACCTCGTCATGCACCCGGTCGTGCTGGCGGCGGTCGGCGAGGTCCTCGGCCACGCCACGAACCACCAGCTGCACCTCACCCAGATGATCGCCATCGGGCCGGACTCGCCCAGCCAGCTCATCCACCGGGATCAGTGGGCCTTCGACTTCTTCCCGTTCCCGGTCGGCTACGAGGTCCAGTGCAACACGCTCTGGGCGGTCAGCCCGTTCACCGAGGCGAACGGGGCCACCAGGGTCGTCCCGGGCAGCCATCGCTTCGACGACAAGCTGCGCTTCGGCGAGGAGGACACCGTGCCCGCGGAGATGGCGGCCGGCTCGGTCCTGTTCTACACGGGCGCCCTCTACCACGGCGGTGGGGCCAACCGCTCCGACGCCGTCCGCTACGGGCTGAACCTCACCTACAACGTGGCCTGGCTGCGCCAGGAGGAGAACCAGTACCTCTCGGTGCCGCCCGACATCGCCCGCACCCTGCCCGAGCCCTTGCTGCGCATGATGGGCTATGCCCGTGGTGCGTACGCGCTGGGCTACGTCGACGATCTGCGCGACCCGCTCGACGCGCTGCTGGGCCGGGACCACAACACCGGCCTTGGCGATGTCGTGGACACGCCGTCCGTGGCGTAGGCGCGGGTCGGACGATCTTCACGTCGGCGTGCTGGTTGGCCAGGGTACGACGGGCGCCAGCGATCAGCGAGACGCCATCTGCGGCGGGATCAGGCGCGCGCGACGAGCCGGGCGCCACCGACGACGCCGATCAGGCCGCCGATCAGGGTGATCACGAGTCCATGACCCAGCTCGAGGCTGGACAGCTGATCCGAAGCGTCGCCGAGCGAGCCGAGGTCGAACGCGTTGTAGCCGGCCACCACGGTGACGGCGATCGCGGCGACGAGCGAGCCGGCGGCGAGGCCCTGCGGCACCCGGCGCAAGAGTGCAACCGTGCCGAGGCCGACGAGGACGAGACCGAGGAGAAGCGTGATCCGGCCGTCACCGCCGAGACCATCGGCCGAGAGCACCTTCTTGTAGGACGTGACGACGCTCCACGGCAGTACGGAGCCGAGCACGGCCATGCCGCCACCGGTGATGAGCAGCCACCCGGCGAGCGACTGCACCCGCTGCACGGTGGACGAGGAACCGATGGCCGGGACCACATCGACCCGCGTCGATGGGTCCGGCAGCGACCAACGGCTCACACCTCTCACCCTGTCCGCTGGCGGGGTCACGATGCAAGGACCGTTCGGCCTACTCCTGGGCCGAGCGTCGCCAGCTGCATCATGCCGGCGGGTCGCCGGCGGCCAGCAGGGCGTCGAAGGTCTCGTGGAGCGGCGTGGGCAGACCGTGGCGGCGACCGGCCCGGATCACCGCGCCGTACAGCGCGTCGTGCTCCGTCGGCCGGTGGGCCCTGCGGTCGTAGAGCATCGACGTGCCGCCATCGGCGCGGGCCTGACCGATGGCGTCGACGAACGCATCGACGTCACGGTCGCCAAGCTCGGCGCCCTCGGCCCGGGCGATGGTCCAGCACTCTCCCAGCAACCGCCGCGCCACCCCAGCGATGTCCGGCTCACGCAGGACCTCCAGCGGCCGGCCGGTGAGCGCGGTGATGCCGTTGGCCACGACGTTGGCGCCCAGCTTGCGCCAGGCTTCCGTGAGGTGGGTCGGTGTCGGGCGGACCTGGGCCGGGGTGCGCTCGAAGAGCTGGGCGAAGGCGTGGGCGCCGTCCACGTCCGGCAGGATCAGGAGCCCGTGGGCGTAGTGCACGATGTGCCCCGGCTGCTTCAGCTCGGCACCGCAGTACACGACGGCCGGGAGCACCTCGGCCTCGCCGGCAAGAGGCTGCACCCGTTCGAGTCCCTCGACGCCGTTCTGGGC
>CAZTVJ010000424.1:0-3858 GCA_964616935.1 uncultured Acidimicrobiales bacterium
ACCCGCGCCTTGTCCCGCGGCTTCGCGACGCGGGCCGGGTCGATCAGACAGCCGTAGTGCACGGCGAACTCGCCGAACGCCCGGTTGATCTTCGGGTCATACAGGTCCGGCTTGATCACCCCGGTCTTCAAGTTGTCCGGCTTCTGTGCCCCAGAGGGTTATGTGGCCGCCAGATGGTGGGGGTCGGCGCGACGGGGGTGAACGGCCTGGGCGGCTGGTCTTTGGCCACATAACGGTCAGAGCGAAGCGAGCCAGTCGAGCAGGGCTGCGTCGTCCCGCCAGACGGCGCGAGGGCGGTGTCCCTCCGAAGAGCCGGAGGGTTCGGTGGTGCGGAGGGCTTCGATCTTCGCTCTCGTGTTGATCTCGGCGTAGCGGTTCGTCGTGGTGAGGTCGGCGTGACCGAGCCATCCTCGGATGACGTTGACCTCGACGCCGGCCTCGAGGAGATGCATGGCGGCGGTGTGGCGGAAGATGTGCGGGCTCACTCGGCGGTCGGTGCGGCTGTCGTCGAGGTGGCCGGCGTGGCGCCGGACGATCTTGTAGATGCCGAAGCGTGTGAGCGGTTCCCCGGTGGTGGACACGAACACTGGGTCGTCCGGGTTCGCCGGTTCGCTGTGGAGTTGGAGGAGCTCGACGAGCAGGTCGGCGGTCTGTTGCCACAGCGGGCAGGTTCGCCACTTGTCGCCCTTGCCGTGGAGGCGGACGAGTGCCCGATCGCCGAGTTCGAGAGCGCCGACGCGAAGGTCGGCGGCTTCCTGCACGCGTGCTCCGGTGTTGTAGAGGAACAACAGCAGCGTCCGGTCTCGCAGGGCGAGTCGGCCGCGGCGGGGCAGGGCCCGGAACAGGGCTTCCATCTCGTCGCGCTCCAGGAAGTGGGTCTCGGCGGGCGCGGCCCGCTTCGTGGGGATGGCGGCCACGCGCTGGCACACGTCGAGCATCTCGGGTTGGCGGGCAGCGATGTAGTCGAACAGGGTGTGCAACGCGGCGAGGCGCTGGTTGCGGGTGCGGACGTGGTTGTGGCGCTCGTCTTCCAGGTAGCGCAGGAAGGCGACGACGCGCTCGAAGGTCAGGTCCTCGACGGTCAGCTTGGTGATCCTGGTCCGCTTGTCCCGGGCCACGAAGCCCAGCAAGAGCCTGATCGTGTCCCGATAGCTGCGAACCGACGTGGGCCGCAGGCCCTTGACGGTGACGAGGTGATCGATGAAGAACGAGTGGATGAGCGGTCCGATGGGTTGGCCGGTCACGGTGTCGCCTCCGACCATGCCGGCTCGGCGAAGGACTCGAACCGGCTGGCGCCCTCGGCGAGCAGCTGTGGTGTGACCCGCAGGTAGACGGCGGTGGAGAGCGGACTGACGTGACCCATGAACGTTGACAGCTGGTAGAGCCGGCTGGCCGGGTCGATGCCCTCCCGATACCAGCGCAGCAGGCACCCGACCGCGAAGGAGTGGCGAAGCGAGTGCAGGTGGGGTGTGCAGACGCCAGCGGGGACCGGGAACCCCAGCTCGACGACGAGGCGATGGAAGACCTGGCTCGGCGTTGCGGGGTTCACGCACCGCTGCCCGTCGAACGTGAACAGCGGGTCCTCGTCCCGGCCACCTCGGCGTTCGACATGGCGGGCGAGCAGCTCGCCCATACGCGGGCCGTGGGGGACGAGGCGGCTCTTGCCGAACTTGCCGCCCCGCACGACCAACAGTTGGCGGTCGGTGTCGACGTCACCGATGCGAAGGCTGCACGCTTCGCCGGCCCGCAGCCCGAGCCCGTAGCACAGAGCGAAGATGGCGTGGTGGGTGGCACCGCGGTCCCTGCCTCGCGGGTTGTCGGGCAGGACGGCAGCGGCGTCGAGGAGCCGGCGGACTCCGACGGCGTCGAAGATGAACGGCAGCCGTTCGTCGGTTTCCCGGCGATGGACCCGCCGCAGCGGTGAGGCCACCAGACGTCGTTGGCTGACTGCCCAGTCGAGGAAGCAGCCGACGATGCCGACCAGATGGTTGAAGCTGCGGGCCCGGCGCCTCGGGCGCGAGGCCACGAAGGTCTCCAGGAGCGGTGTCGTGAGCTCGTGCAGATCGGCGATGCCGTGCTCGCCGGCGAAGTCGACGAACAGGCGCAGGGTTGCCTCCTCCGTCCGATACTTGCGGCCGAGGGCGCGCTTGTAGGCGAGGAAGTCGCCGACCGCGGCTGTGAGGCTCTCGCTCATGCCAGCACCGCCTCTCCGTCGCCCAAGGCCACCTGGCGCAGCGCCTCGACGGCGACCTTGGCGTAGACCTCGGTGGAGCGGGGCGAGCGGTGGCCGACGAAGTCGCCGATGGTCTTCAGGTCGAAGTTGGCGTCGACCAGCCGTTGCACCGCCGAGTGGCGCAGCGTGTGCGAACCGGGACGGGGGACCTCGACACCGGCTGTGAGCAGGTAGTGCCGGGCCATCGAGGACACGGCGGCGGCCCCGACGGGTCGGCGGGGAGCGACAGCCCGGAAGAACACGTGGCGGTCCTCGCTCGAGGGCCGGCCATGGCGCAGGTAGTCGAGGAGCGCCTCACCGACGACCGCTGACAAGGGGAACGCGGTGGAGTGGCCGGCCTTGCGTTCCGGGACCGCCAGACGCTCGCGCTTCCAGTCGATGTCGTCGAGGGTCAGCGCGGCGACCTCTCGGCCGCGCAGACCGTAGGTGACCAGCAGGAGCAGCATCGCGTAGTCCCGCCTGCCGGCTTCGGTGCGCCGGTCGACCGCCGCCAGGACCCGGTTGACGTCCTCCCACGAGATCGACCGTGGGATGCTCGAGAGCCGGTAGAGCTGGGGCCACTCCACGACCCCGCTCAGGTCGGTCGCGATGGCGCCCTCACGATGGGCGTAGCGCAACAACACCCGCAGTACGCCGGCGCTGTCGCGGACGCTGCTCTTGGCCAGACCGGCGGCGGAACGCTCGACGATGAACGCGCTCAGGACCGCCGGCGACAGCTCGCCGAGGCTGCGAACGCCGATCCGCTGCAGGTAGGCCTCGAAGCGGTCGAGATGGTGGCGATAGCCAGCCAGCGAGGCGGGTCGCAGGCCCCGCTCGCCAACGAGGAAGTCGAAGAAGCCGGGCAGCACGTCGACGAAGGGCTGGGCATGGTGTCGACGGCCTGTGGGCGCGAACCCGGGGACCACGATCGACAGCATCTGCTCGACCGGGCCCCGCACTTCCTTGGCCATCGGCCGGTCCGACCGCGTCCGCTCGGCGTGACGCGCGACCCGCTCGGCGACGAACGCCTCCACCTGCACAGGGAGGTCGGTGACGGCGACCGCGCCCCGGTCGCGAGCGAACTCGCCGAAGGCGAACACGATGGGCACCCGACGCCAAATGCTCTTGGTGCTGTAGCCCTCCTCGGCGAGCCAGGCGACATACACCTCGATCTCCGCGGCGATCCACGACTCCCGTAGCCGGTCGATCGTGGCCGGCTTGATGAAGTACTCCTCCAACATGGCAACTTCCTCTCTCTCGACGAGCTGGAGGAAGCACCCTGACGTCAGGTCGTCGCGTTATGCGCCCAGGGCGCAACGAGCAGTCCCCGTCGCGCCGACCCCCACCATCTGGCGGCCACATAACCCTCTGGGGCACAGAAGCCCGACAACCTGGCCACCGGGGTGAACCGCCCCGACATCTACGACCCCAAGATCAACCGGGCCTACGCCGAGTTGGCCGCCTACTACGGCTGCCTGGTCGACCCGGCGAGGGTGCTCAAGCCGAAGGACAAGCCCCGGGTCGAACGGCCGATGCCCTATGTGCGCGACTCGTTGTGGCGGGGCCGGGAGTGGCGATCGTTGGAGCACATGCAGGCCGACGCCCTGGCCTGGTGCGTCGAGGTCGCCGGCCGCCGCCACCACCGC
>CAZTVJ010000425.1:0-5986 GCA_964616935.1 uncultured Acidimicrobiales bacterium
CTCGGCTTCGCCTTCGAGGGCGCCGGTCAGGCCCGCTGCAACGACGGCGTCATCCGCACCCTGCAGCCGGACGTCGCCAGGGTGCTCGAGTTCATCGAGGATCTCGGGCTCCCCCCGATCGACACGCTCTCCGTCGAGGACGCGCGTGCGTTCTCCGCGGCCATGGCCACCGAGCGACCTCCCGGCCCCGACGTGGGTGAGATCGCGGATGGCACGCTGCCTGGAGCGGCCGGGGATCTGGCGTACCGCCTCTACCGACCGCCAAGCGCGGGGCCTCACCCGATCGTCGTGTACTTCCACGGTGGCGGCTGGGTGTTCGGGGGCCACGACTCCGACGACCCGTTCTGTCGCGACCTGTGCGTGCGGTCCGACGCCGTCATCGTGTCCGTCGGCTACCGCCACGCCCCCGAGGATCGGTTCCCCGCCGCCGCCGACGACGGGTTCGCCGCCGTCCAGTGGGTGGCCGCCAATGCCGCGGCCCTGGGTGGCGAGCCGGGCCGCCTGGCAGTCTGCGGCTGGAGTGCCGGGGGGAACGTCGCCGCCGTGGTCTGCCAGATGGCGCGTGATGCCGGTGGACCATGCATCGCCGGTCAGGTGCTGGTCAACCCCATCACCGACTGCGACGTCACCCGCGAGTCGTATGTCGCCAACGCCGATGGCTACGTGCTCACGGCGTCGTTGATGCGCTGGTTCTGGGATCACTACGCCGATCCGGCCGATCGGGAGGACCCGAGGGCGTCGCCACTACGAGCCAGCGATCTGGCCAACCTGCCTCCGGCGCTCGTCGTGACCTGCGAGTTCGACCCGCTCCGGGACGAGGGCGCGGCCTACGCGAACGCCATGGCCGCTGCCGGCGTCGAGGTGCGCCACCTCCCCTGCCGGGGCCAGGTCCACACGTCGCTGACCGCAGTGGACGTCATCCTGTCGGGCGCCAGCGCGCGAGCCGAGATGGGCGCGGCACTCCGTCAGTTCCTCGGCGCACCCGTCCCCGCCTGACGGCGCCGATCCCGGACGCTCACCAGGCGACGGGCAACGTACGGCGGCCCCACAGCATCGGCGCGCCGATGCGCTCGGTGGGGCCGTCGAGCCGAAGCCTCGGCAGCCGTTCGAGCAGCGTCTCGATGGCGACCTTCGCCGTCTGGCGGGCCAGCGGCGCGCCCAGGCAGAAGTGGATGCCCCAGCCGAAGCCGTAGTGCCGCCGCAGCTGCAGCGGGTCTCGGTCGATGTCGAACGCATCGGGATCGGGAAAGGCGATCGGGTCCCGGTTGGCGGACGCGTACATCACCATGACCTTGGTATCAGTCTCGAGCTCATACGGCCCGAGGCGCATCGGCTCCGCGTTGGTGCGGAACAGCCCGAGGACGGGTGGGTCGTAGCGCAGGCTCTCCTCGATGGCTGGCTCCACGAGCGCGCGGTCCTCCAGCAGGCGCTCCCAGCGCGTCCGGTCCTGCAACAGCCGCCACGTCAGGTTCGTGATGAGCGACGTGGTGGTCTCGTGCCCGGCCACCATGAGCTGCAGGAACATGCTCTCCATCTCGCGCTCGGGCAGCCGCTCGCCGTCGAGCTCGCGCAGCGCGTAGGTGGACAGCAGGCCCTCAGGAACGGGTTCGCCGCGGTCGGCCACCGCCCGCCGTTCTCGCACCGCGGCCGCGATGTAGCGCTTGATCTCGCGGGTGGGCTCCGCCGCGACCTCGGGGTGGGACAGGCCGAGCACCAGCAGATCGGCCCAGCCCTTGATGCGATCGCGATCGTCCACCGGCACGCCCAGCATCTCGATGAAGCCGATGATGGGCAGGGGGCAAGCGAACTGGTCGTGCAGCTCGCACTGGCCGTCAGCCTCAAAGGCGTCGACCAGGTCGCGCGCCAGCTCCCGGGTGCGAGCCTCGTGCACCTGCACCCGGACCGGGTTGAACTCGTCGCGCAGGAACACTCGACGAGGGGTGTGCTCGGGCACGTCGAAGTGCTGGAGGTTGCCCCGCATCTCGTCACCCGAGCGCGCCACGCCGGCACCGAGGTGGTTCACCCAGCGCCGATGGTCGGTGAGCACCGCATGCGCCGTCGGCCGGTCGGCGACCGTGTAGAAGCCATGGCCGCCCATCTCGGTGACATGCACCGGGCACTGATGGCGCAGGCGCGCATACGCCGGGAAGGGGTCGGCGACGACCTCGGGATCGAGCGGGTCGTACGGGCAGCCCCCCTGCTCCATGCGTCGGATCGTATCCGTGCTCGCACCGGGTGGTTGTCGCGTGCAAGCATGCGGGGGGACGAAGGGGACGACGATGACGCGCATCACCATGCTCACGCCCGAACAGCTCGACCCGGACCTGCGCCGCCTCACGAAGGCCGACGACCGGACACCACTCGAGCTCGGACTCACCCGCATCTTCGGCCACCAGCCGGAGATGGCCAAGGGACTCATGGCCTTCGCCGGCTCGTTGAAGCGCAACCGCACCCTGCCACCGCGGCTCATCGAGCTCGTCCGCCTGCGCGTCGCCTTCCACAACCAGTGCCGCAGCTGCATGGCCATCCGCTACCCGGATGCGCTCGACGACGGGCTCACGGAAGATCTCGTGTGCTCGCTGGAGAAGCCGATGGAGGCCGACGACCTCACCGAGGCCGAGAAGCTGGCCATCCGCTACGGCGAGCTGTTCGCCACGAACCACCTGGCCATCGACGATGCCTTCTACGAGCGACTGAAGGCGCAGTTCACCGAGCCCGAGATCGTCGAGCTCGGGTTGAACGTGGCGCTGTTCGTCGGCGTCGGGCGGCTCTCGGCGACGTGGGACATGATCGAAGAGCTGCCCGACCGGTTCCAGGCGGACGGCGAGGTGGCGCCCTGGGGCGGCGAAGCCGTCGTGATGCGTTAGGTCATGGAGGACCTGAGCGGACGCGTCGCCGTCGTGACGGGCGGCGCGAGCGGCATCGGCTACGCGCTGGCGGAGCGCTTCGTGCACGAGGGCCTGAGCGTCGTCATCGCCGACATCGAGACGACCGCGCTGGCGGCAGCGGCTGAGCGCCTGGGTGGTCGGGGTGGCGAGGTCATCTCCATCCAGACCGACGTGTCGTCGTCCGACGATGTCGACCTGCTCGCCGCCGCCGCGTATGAGCGCTTCGGTGCCGTCCACATCGTGTGCAACAACGCCGGCGTGGTCACCCAGGGCCGGGCGTGGGAGCAGTCGCTGGAGGACTGGCAGTGGGTGATCGGTGTCGATCTCTGGGGCGTCATCCACGGGGTGAAGGCGTTCGTGCCACGCATGCTCGAAGGTGGTGAACCCGGTCACATCGTGAGCACCGCGTCGGTCGCAGGCCTGTTGGCCTTCCCGAACATCGCCCCCTACGACGTGGCAAAGGCGGGCGTGGTGGCCCTCAGCGAATCCCTCCACCACGACCTGCGGGCGGTCGGCGCACCCATCGGCGTGTCGGTGCTGTGCCCCGGCGTCGTGCCCACCCGGATCGGCGAGAGCGGCCGGAACCGGCCCGGCTCGCTCGGGTCGCCCGAGCCGGCGGCCCCGCTCGACATCGTCACCCAGCGCACGCCCCCACCTACGGCCCGCACACCGGCCGAGGTGGCGGGGATGGTCGTGGACGCCATCCGGGCGGACCGGTTCTGGATCCTCACGCATCCCGAGTACCACGAGTGGGTGGAGCGCAAGGCCGCCGGCATCGTCACCGCGGGTGACGTCGTCGTCCCCCCGGTGCTGTAGTCAGCAGACCCCGGGGTAGCCGTCGGTTGCCCATGCGAGAACGTTCATGTCGAGAATTCGCGCGTTTCCCGCGCGATTCCTCGACGTAGAGACGGTAGGGATGGTGGCGATCGGGTAACCGCCACGCCTACCGGGCGGGTCGGTCGCCGTGCAGGGTCAGGCCTTGTCGGCGCCGATCAGGACGAAGGCCATGGTGCACACCTCGTCGGTCTTGTTGCGCCAGGCGTGGCGGGTGCCGTTCTGCACCACGAAGTCACCCGCGGTGAGGTGCACCTCGGCGCCATCGTCGAGCTCGAGCCACACCTCGCCGGAGAGCACGACGCCGATGTCGACGGTCTGGGTCGTGTGCATGCCCGGGTTCTCCGGCTCCAGGTGATCCTGAAGACCGGGAAACTCCGCGGCCATGGTGCGGCCCAGCTCCTCCAGGTCGAGATCGTCCGGCACCGGTGTGGCGTCCGGCTGCATCCGCACGACCATGTAGCGGAAGCCCTCGGCCGGCGGGAAGAACGTCGTGTAGGCGGGCTTCGCACCGTCGCTCGGGAGCTGGTAACGACCATCACGGCCCCACACGTCGAAGAAGCCGGCATCGGGTGACGACGCCAGGCCCTTCGCCGGCACCTCGCCGTCGCTGACGAACACGGACTTCCCCGAAGCATCACGACCGGTGATCACTCGACGCGGCATGGGACCCCCTTGTGGACGCGCGTCCCCCGACGCGGCGATGAGCACCGTAGTGGCCCGGTTCTCTACGCTGCCCGCCCATGCCCGCCATCCTGAAGAGCGCTGCCGAGATCTCCCCCGCCTGGCTCACCGAGGTGCTGCACTCGAGCGGCGCCACCACGGCCACCGTCACTGCCGTCACCACCGAACAGGTGGGCGCCGGCGTGGGCATCATGGGTGAGCTGTTCCGGGCCGTGCTCACCTACACCGAAGCGGACTCGGGCGCGCCGGCCAGCGTCGTCGTGAAGCTGCCCTCGCCCTACGAGGCCAACCGCCAGCAAGGCATCGACCTCGGGATGTACGAGGCGGAGATCCGCTTCTACAACGAGCTGGCCACCTCCACCCCGTTGCGCACGCCTGGCTGCTACTTCGCCGACATCGTGCCGGGCACGGGTGACTTCGTGATGGTGATGGAGGACCTGTCCGAGCTCACGATGGCTGACCAGATCGAGGGTATGACCATCGACCAGGCCGAGGTGACGGTGGCCTCGCTCTCCCAGCTGCACAACCCGTGGTGGGGCAAGGTGCAGACGCCGGAGCTCGACTGGATCCCGAGTGTCGTGCACGCCCGCATCGAAGGGCTGGCGGGCATGTGGCCGGCGATCTGGCCGATCTTCGCCGAGAAGTTCGGCCCGACGCTGCCGGAGGGATCGCTCGCCGCCGGCGAGAAGATCGCGGCCAACTACTGGGCCCTCATGTCGCACCTCGGCCGCCAGCCCTGGACACTGCTGCACCAGGACTACCGGTGCGAGAACATCTTCTTCGACACGGCCAAGGCCGAGGTCGTGGCCATCGACTGGCAGGGGCTGGGCCGTGGCCCTGGCGCCTACGACCTGGCCTACACCCTGGGCGGTTCGATGCGCTCCATCGAGCGGCTCGAGCGGGAACGGGACCTCGTGCAGGGCTACTACGACCGCCTCGTGAGCACGGGCATCACGGGGTACTCGTGGGACGAGCTGTGGCGGGACTACCGCATCAGCCACATGGTGAACACGGCCACGCCGGTGCTGGTGGGCGCCACCATGGACCTGGCCAACGAGCGCGGCACCGAGCTGATCGCCACCCTCGGCCGCCGCCACTTCACCGCCGTGCTCGACCTGGACGCCGTCGACCTGATCCCCTGAGACCTCCCTACACCAGCGTCCAGCCGCCGTCGACCACCAGCGTCTGGCCGGTGAGGTAGGCCGAAGCCTCGGCGCACAGGAACAGCACGGCTCGGGCGATGTCCGCCGGCACCCCTTGGCGCCCGAGCGGGATGTTGGCGCTGCGGCGGGTCATGAGCCCACCCATGAGACCTGTGGGCACCGACGAGCCGGGCCACACCGGTGGCAGCTCACCGGTGCGCTTCTTCTCGAGGGTGGGCACGCTGATGGCGCCCGGTGCCACACCGTTCACCCGGATGCCGTGCGGCGCGAGGTCCACGGCGAGGGACTTGGTGAAGTGGATGACGCCGGCCTTGGCGGAGTCGTAGCCGGTGCCGAGGCAGGGCAGGTAGCCGTCGACCGAGGAGATGTTCACGATGGCGCCCCCGCCGCGCGCCCGGAGCTCCGGCAGGGCCGCCT
>CAZTVJ010000426.1:0-2160 GCA_964616935.1 uncultured Acidimicrobiales bacterium
CCGCGCGGAACGCCGGGACGGTGGTGGTCGCGGGTAGCGGCCCGGTGGTGGCCGGCGGCGCGGCTTCCACCGGCATCGTCGTGGTGGTCGACGCAGTGGTCTCGGCCGCCGTCAAGCGAGCGGTCGGGAGCACGGCCTCGGTCGTGGCGCCAGGCGAGGGCACCGTGCTCTCGCCCACCGCACAGGCGCTCAGGAACACAACGGCCGGGAGGGCAAGTGCCCTCCACCTCACGCCGGTTGGGCGGCCAGGCGCTCGGCGCGTTGGGCGGCTGCCTGGGCCGCGATGGCATCGACCTCCGCGGTATCAAAGCCGGCCAGCTCACGGAACTTGCGGGCCAGCCGGATGGCCGATCCCCTGTCCTCGCCTCGCAGACCCCGGAAGTTGAACAGGCCGTCGACGGTCTTCTGGAACTCGAGCGCCTGCTTGCGCCGCTCGGCGTCGTCCTTGGTCACCTCCCGCAACCACGTGGACCCCATCTTCACGTGGGTGACCTCGTCGGCCAGCATCCAGTCCTCGCAGAAGCGCAGCACCGGGTCGTCCATCTCGTCACCGAAGTCCCGCATGGTGGTGAACACATCGATGGCGAGGCCTTCGAGCGCCCGGTTGACGCCGGCCAGGCGAAACACCGGGTCCGGGTGGCAGGCCGCCTCGAAGAGGGTGACCGCCTCGCTGTACTCACCGATCTCCGCACCCATGTGATCGCCGAGCTTCACGGAGATCTCGACGTGGCGGGCCTCGTCCCAGCACTGGCGGGCCATGTCGAGCTTCAGGCCGAAGGGGATCTCGCCGTCCTGGTAGTCGAACGCGGTGCGGCCGGCACCCTCCAGCGCCTGGATCTCACCCACGAAGATGCCGTGCATCTGGCGGCGAGCACGGTCGGCCACATCCTCGGCGCCGGCGTCCATCCGGCGATCCTCTCCGACTCCGGGTCGGGGGTCGGCGAACCGTTCGGCCGTCGTGATGCGGTGGAAGCGATCGTCCCGGGCCAGGGCATCCGGGGAGAGCTGGCGTTGCATGGACCAAACGCTACCGGCCCGAGTCACCCTGAGGCCGGCCGTGTACGCCGTGGCCGTCGATGGCGCCGGTGCCATGCAGTATGGTTCTAGCAATGATTCCTAGAGCCGTTCGTGTTCCGAGCGTCGCACTGGCTGCCGTGCTGATCTTGGGAGCCTGTGGCAGCGACACCAAGCCCAGCGCAAGCTCCGGCGCCCCCACCGACGTGGTCGCGTCGTTCTACCCGCTCCAGTACGTCACCGAGCGGGTCGGAGGCGATCGTGTGAAGGTGACGAACCTCACGCCCCCGGGCGCGGAGCCCCACGATGTCGAGCTGACCCCTCAAGACGTCAAGCATGTCGAGGACGCGCAGCTCGTGGTGTACCTGGAGGGCTTCTCGCCCGCCGTGGACAGCGCCGTCGATCAGGGCGCCAAGGACAGCGCCTTCGAGGTGGGCCAGTACGCCGACCTCAGCTTGACGTACACGCCCATCGAGGAAGGCACGCTGGCCGAGGACGAGAAGGACAGCACCGACCCACACTTCTGGCTCGACCCCACTCGCCTGGCGGCCGTGGCCGACCAGATCGCGCAGAAGCTGGGCGCGCTCGACCCGAAGGGCGCGGCTACCTTCACCGCCAACGCGGCGGCCCTGCGGGCCGACCTCGAGGCACTCGACGGCGAGATGACGGCCGGGCTCGTCTCGTGCGAGAGCAAGGACCTCGTGACCAGCCACAACGCGTTCGGCTACCTGGCCAAGCGCTACGGCCTCGAGCAGGTGGGCATCACCGGGCTGACCCCGGAGGACGAGCCGACGCCGCAGAGCCTCGCCGAGGTGGCCCAGTTCGTGAGGGACAACGCGGTCAGGACGATCTACTACGAGACCCTGATCAGCCCGGCCATCGCCAAGACCATCGCGGCCGAGGCGGGGGTGGCGACCGCCGTGCTCGATCCCATCGAGGGTCTGGGCGACGCCTCGCAGGGTAGGGACTACCTGGCGATCATGCGGGCCAACCTGGCGAACCTGCAGCGGGGCCAGCCGTGCCCGTGACCGAACCCCTCGTCGTCCTCGAACGCGCCATCATCGGCTACCGGGGCCGGGGCGTGGTCGAGGCCGACTTCGAGCTGGATCGGGGAGACGTGGTGGCGCTGCTCGGGCCGAACGGCTC
>CAZTVJ010000427.1:0-6486 GCA_964616935.1 uncultured Acidimicrobiales bacterium
ACGAGATCACCCGCGAGCGCCTGAACGACGAGCTGCTCCGCCTCTTCGGGCTCGAGGGCTTTGCCTCGCTCTTCATCACCCACTCCATCTACGAAGCCGTCTTCCTCTCGACCCGGGTGCTCGTCATGTCGGCGCGGCCTGGGCGGGTCGTCGGCGACTTCGAGGTGCCCTTCGCCTACCCCAGGAACCCCGAGCTCCGCTTCGAGCCGGCGTTTGCCGAGCTCACCGGTGAGGTGTCCGCTGCGCTCCGCGGAGGACACGCATGAGCATCACGGGTGATCCTCAGCTGCGCGAGGCGGCGCCCTTGGGCGCCGCACGTGACGTTGCGCAGGCACCAGCTGCGGAGTCGCACCTGCAGACGATCGTCGGGCAGGTGCGCCAGCGTGGCTCGACCGGCCATCGCATCCTCCACCGAGTGGGGCCGTTCCTGGTGTTCCTGGTCTTCCTCGGCTTCTGGTACTTCATGGCCTACGTCGGCATCACGAGGATCCTCGACAAGCCGAAGTTCTTCATCCCACCCCCCCACGACGTCGTCCAGGACTCGTTCTTCAACTGGAACAACCTCCAGCCGATGTTGGAGGCGTTGCTGCTCTCGGCCAAGGTGGCCCTGGTAGGGCTGCTCATCGCCATCGTCCTGGGCATGAGCATCGCAATCCTCATGAGCCAGGCCAAGTGGGTGGAGCGGGCGACGTACCCGTACGCGGTCGCCTTGCAGTGCCTGCCGATCCTGGCCTTCGTGCCGCTGCTCGGTCTGCTGTTCGGCTACGGCATCAACACCCGCGTCGTGGTCGTCGTGATGATCGCCCTGTTCCCGATCATCGCCAACACGCTCTTCGGCCTGCTGTCGGTGGACCGAGCCCACCACGAGATGTTCACGCTGCAGAACGCGAGCCGCTTCACCCGCATGTGGAAGCTGCAGCTGCCGGCCGCGCTTCCGTCGATCTTCAACGGCTTCCGAACCGCGGCGGGCTTGGCCGTCATCGGTGCCATCGTCGGCGACCTCTTCTTCCAGAAGGGCGAGAAGGGCATCGGCATCCTGATCCAGAGCTACACGTTCCGCATCCAGTACCGCCAGATGTACGGAGCAGTGATCCTGGCGTCGCTGCTCGGCATCAGCGTGTTCTGGCTGTTCGGGCTCCTCCGAACGGCGGCCGTCGGCCGCTGGTACGAGGACACCCGCCAGGGCGACTGAACCACGCCCTTTCGCCACCACCATCCATGCCAATCCACAAGGGGAGAACGAGATGCGCAAACGAGTAGCACCGTGGCTGGTTCTGCCAGTCGCCGGTGCCCTAGTGCTCGCCGCCTGCGGCAGCGACAGCAACAGCAACAGCGGAGCCACCACAGCAGCCGGCGCCGCCACCACCGCCGGAGCAACGACGACGGCGGGCGCGGCCACGACGGCCGGTGGGGCGACGACAACGGCAGCCGGTGGAGGTGACGTGTCGCTGGCCGGCATCTGCCCCGACCCGCTCATCATCCAGACCGACTGGAACCCCGAGGCCGAGCACGGTGCCACCTACCAGCTCGTGGGCGATGGCTACGAGGTCGATGCCAACACCAAGAAGGTCACCGGACCGCTGGTCGCCGGCGGCAAGGAGACCGGGATCGACGTCGAGGTGCGCATCGGCGGCCCGGCCATCGGCTTCAAGCAGGTGACGGCCCAGATGTACGAGGACCCGGACATCTTCCTCGGCTACGTCTCCACCGACGAGTCGGTGCAGAACTCGGCCGATCTGCCCACGGTTGCCGTGATGGCGCCGCTCCAGAAGAACCCGCAGATCCTCATGTGGGGTCCCGATGCCTTCCCGGGCGTCAAGGAGGTCAAGGATCTGCCTGCCGGCACGCCGGTCGTGGCCTTCGGGCCTGCCGTCTACCTGGAGTGGCTCACGGCCCAAGGGATCGTGAAGAAGGAGCAGATCGACGGGTCGTACAACGCCAGCCCCGCCCGGTTCGTGGGCGACAGCGGCAAGCTCGCGCAGCAGGGCTTCGCCTCGGCCGAGCCGTACATCTACGAAACGGAAGTCCCGGAGTGGGGCAAGCCGGTTGCGTACCAGCTCATCCACGACATGGGCTTCGAGGTGTACAGCCAGGCGCTGGCCGCGAAGCCGGAGAACGTCACGAAGTACTCGGACTGCCTGAAGAAGTTCGTGCCCGTCGCACAGCAGGCCGCAGTGGACTACGTGAAGGACCCCGCCAAGGCCAACAAGCTCATCCTCGAGCTGGTCGAGAAGTACGACACCGACTGGGTCTACTCCCAGGGCGTGGCCGACTTCTCGGCCAAGGTCCAAGCCGACCTCGGCCTCGTCGCCAACGGTGACGATGACACCCTCGGCAACATGGAAGAGGCACGGGTGCAGAAGATCATCGACCAGCTCGAGCCGATCTTTGCCGCGACTCCAAAGCCGATCAAGGCCGGCCTCACCGCCAAGGACATCATCACCAACGAGTACATCCAGGAAGGCATCGGCCTCTAAGGGTCGAGGGCTCTGGCTCAGGTGTGAGGGGGCGGCCTGCGGGCCGCCCCTCTCACGTCGGCAGGTCGAAGGCAGCGATCTCGGCGAGCGCGTCTCCGAACGAGCGGACTGCGCCCTCGAACAGCGCCTTGCCCCGCTCAGCCGTCGCGGGGGTCGGGTCGCCGATGTAACCCCCCGGCCCGAAGTCGTTGGACAGCCAGCCGAATGCCACCGGGCCACCGAAGCGCACGTGCTCGTTGGCGGCGAGGTGCTCGGGCACGTTGCGGGTGACGCCGTCGAGCGCGACGCGCTCCGGGCGGAGGTGGAGCATGAGCGACGTCTCGTCGGTGCCGCCGTGGATGCCCATGCCCAGCTCGGCGGCGGGCGAGCCGCCGCCCTGGTCGGCGGGCACGCTGGGGTGGGCCAGGAACGTGAGCAGGCCATGGTGCAGGCGCAGCTCGCGCAGCGCCACGCCGAGCAGCGCCGAGTTGCCCCCGTGGCCGTTGAGGAAGACGAGCCGCCTCGCCGGGGTCATGGCTGCGCACCGGCCGAGGTCGTCGAGCACGGCGAGCAAGGTGGACGCCGACAGCCAGATGGTGCCAGGCGCCCAGGCGTGCTCGTTGGACTTGCTGTAGGCGAGCGGCGGCAGGAGCCACGCGTCGACCTCGTCACCCCGCTCGGCGACGGCGGCTTCGGCGACTTCGGTGGCGACGACGAGATCGGTGTCCAGCGGGAGGTGAGGGCCGTGCTGCTCGATGGCGCCGACCGGTTGGACCAGGATCGAGCGCTCCGTGAGCAGCTCGTTCACCTGCGGGAAGCGGAGCTCGGCGAGGTGACGGCGGTTCTCGGGCACATCGGCACGCTAGCGAGGCGACCGGCTGCTCCGAGCGTGCCAGGCGAGACTGCTCGGATGCGTTGGTCGGCGGTTGGCGGAGCGGTGAGCCTGGCGCTGGTGGTGATGGCCGGATGCTCGTCGAGCACCGCCACGTCCACGGCGACCACCGCTGTCCCGCCCGAGCCGACCATTGCCGCGACGACTTCGCCCCCGGCCACGGCACCGGCGAGCACCATCCCGCCGGTCACGACCTCGCCCGTCACGACCTCGCCCGTCACGGCGCCGGCGACCTGCCCGACGTGGAGCAAGGCCGTGGTGACGGGGCAGGCCGGCAACGGACTCGACGAGGTGTCGGGCCTCGCCGCCGGGCGTCGCAACCCGAACCTGCTGTGGACCCACAACGACAGCGGCGACCGGGCCCGCATCTTCGGCATCGACCAGACCGGCCGCGTGGTCACCGAGCTGGCGGTACCCGGGGCGACCGCGCTCGACTGGGAGGACATCGCCGTCGGCCCCGGCCCGGACGGCCAACCCTGGATCTGGGTGGCCGACACCGGCGACAACTTCGAGATCCGCCGCGAGGCCACCCTCTACCGCTTCCCCGAGCCGTCGGCGCCGCCGGCCTCCGGCGAGGCGGCCGGGGTCGAGCGCATCGACGTCCGCTACCCGGACGGCTCGACCGACGTCGAGGCGCTGATGGTCGATCCGATCAGCGGCGATGCCCTGCTGGTGGGCAAGGCTCCCGCCGCCGACCAGACCGTCCCCGTCTTCCGTCTCGCTGCCACCGATCTTCGCGATGGCGCCCAGCTCGATGTCGTGCCCGTTGCTCGCATCGTCGGGCGGACCGATCAGCGCAACGGGCCCACGGCGGCCGACATCTCGGCCGACGGCACCCTGGTGCTCGTCTCGAACGGCCGGGAAGGGTTCCTGTGGCTTCGCGACCCGACCCTGCCGGTCCCCGACATCATGAACCAGCAACCCCTGGCGCGGTGCCGCGCTCCCATCGGTGGCGGGGAGGCCGCGGCCTTCGCCGTCGACGGCCGGGTCCTGTGGTCGATGAGCGAGGGCGAGGGCGCCGCCCTGCGCCGCTTCGCCCGCACCTGAGCCGGCCGGGGAGAATGACCCGATGGACCACGGGGCGATCGTCATCGGTGGCGGGCACAACGGCCTGATCTGCGCCGCCTACCTCGCCCGGGCCGGCATCGACACCTTGGTCCTGGAGGCCAGAGCGAGCGTTGGTGGTTGCGCCTCCACCGTGGACGCGCTCGGGGCGCGGGTGAACATCTGCAACTGCGACCACACGGTCTTCCGCAGCACGCCGGTCCTGGACGAGCTCGACCTCGCCGCGCATGGTCTGCGCTACCTGGACGTGGATCCGGCCCAGCAGAACGTGTCGTACGACGGTGGCCCGGCGTGGCCCGTCTTCCACGACGTCGAACGCACCCTGGACGCGCTCCGCCTGACCTATCCCGACCAGGTTGACGGCTACCGGCGCTACGCGGCAGCCGCGGTGCCGCTGGCGCGGCTGCTCCTGGAGCTGGCCAACGAGCCCCCGACACCCGGCGGCGTCCTGCGCAAGGTGGCCGCGCGGCGGGGCCGGGGCGTCGCCACGCTGCTGCGCTGGAGCCGCAAGAGCGTGGCGGACGTGCTGCAGCACTTCTTCACCGACGACGCCGTCATGGGGCCGGCCATCGTGGTAGGGCCGGTGGTCTGGGGACTTTCGCCATCGACCCCCGGCACCGGGCTCGGAGCGCTGACCTACGCGCTGAAGCACGCAGCATCCGTCGGACGCCCCGTGGGCGGGTCGGGCGCGCTCCCCGACGCGGTTCGCGCCGCCTTCGAGGAAGCCGGGGGCACGGTCCGGTGCGACGCTCGGGTGGCCGCAGTCCTGTGCGAGGGCGAGCGCGTGCGGGGGGTGCAGCTGGCCGACGGCACCCGGATCGAGGCGCCGATCGTCGTGTCGGCGTGCGATCCGAGGGAGACCGTCGTCGGGTGGCTGCGCAACCCACCGGCATCGGCGTACCCCCTCATCGAGCGGTGGCGGTCGGCGCCCCGCCACGACGGCTACGAGTCCAAGATCGACGCCGTCATCGGCGCTCCTCCCGTCTACCTGCACGCCGACGCGGCCATCGCCGCGAAGCTGGGCTACGACCCCCTGACGCCGACCACCATCGTCTCCCCCACGCTCGACGCCATGGAGGCCGCGCACCGGGCCATGGGCGAGGGCCGTGTCGCGGAGCGGCCGATGTTCTTCGCCAACGTCCCGTCCGCCCTCGACCCGACCATGGCGGCTCCCGACGGCGGCCACGTGTTCAGCCTCGAGGTGCTCTACACGCCCTACGCGCTGGTCGGTGGCTGGCCCGCTTCGCGCGAACCCGAGCGCTGGCTGGAGGTGTTCGGCGGCCTCGTCGAGCCCGGGTTCCTCGACGGCGTCCAGCGCTACCGAGCGATGACACCGGCGTCCTACGAGGACGAGTTCTTCATGCCGAGGGGCTACGCCACCAGCTTCGCCGGCGGACCGCTCGCTGCCCTGCGGGGTGAGCCGCGAGAGCTGACCCGCTATGAGACCCCGGTGAAGGGGCTCTACCTGACCGGCGCCGCCACGTTCCCCGGGGCCGGGGTGTGGGGGGCGAGCGGCCGCAACGCGGCCCGGGTCATCCTCGGGCGTTGAGCCTCAGGCTTCCGCGACGAAGGTCCCCTGCGGCGACGCGACCGGGGGCTGATCGCTCCAGGGGAACTCGATCCAGAGGTCGGTGCCGCGCCAGACGTACTCGCACTTCACGACCGAACGGGGCTTCTCGTAGAGCACCGCGCAGCGCACCTCCGCCACCTTGCCGAGGCAGAAGTCCTTCACGAGGGCAAGGGTGTGACCGGTGTCGGCCACGTCATCGGCGATGAGCACGCGGGCGTGCTGGACGTCGATGAGATCCGGCGTCGGCGGCAGGATCATCGGCACCTCGAGGCGCTCGTCGACGCCCGTGTAGTACTCGACGTTCATGGTGTAGAGGTTCTTCACGCCGAGCGCGTAGCCGAGCGCGCCGGCGATGAGCAGCCCACCCCGGGCGATGGCCAGGATCATGTCGGGCACGTAGTCGTCGTCGGCGACCTGCTGGGCGATCTGGCGTGACGCCGCACCGAACGTCTCCCAGCTCAGCCGCTCCCGCTCATCCGACACGGTTCCTCCTGCTCCTCGGG
>CAZTVJ010000428.1:0-4059 GCA_964616935.1 uncultured Acidimicrobiales bacterium
GTCGGTGCCGTGGTCGCTGGGTCGTCCACGGGAAGGACGAAGCCCTGCGGTTCAGAGCTGGGCCGGGCGCTGGCGAAGCCACCGACGAGGAGCAAAGCGAGGACCGTGGCCCCGGCGCCGGCCAGCGCCGTCTTGCGCACCAGGCCCGCGCGGATGTCGCCCTTGGATGCCCGGTACTGGGCTAGCCACCGGCCGATGGCGCCCTTGCGTACGGGGGTCTCGACGAAACGGAACGACAGCTCGGCCAGGACGATCGTGATGGCGAGGCGGAGCACGAGCAACGGGTAGCCGGAGAACCCGACGTCCAGATCGGCCCGGGTCAGCATGTAGACCGGCCAGTGCCAGAGGTAGATGCCGTACGACCGCACCCCGATCCACGTGAGCAGGGACAGTCCGAGCACGCGCTGCCCGACGAACGACGCGGGGTGCGCAGCGACGGCGATGGCGACCGCGGTGATGAGCGACAGCAGCGCGAAGCCGCCCAGGTACAGGAACGGATCGAACTCGTTGGTGTTGAAGAAGAACCACCCGATGGCACCCAGCGCGGCGACGCCGATGACATCGATGACGAGACCGCCGTGCTGGCCCGTCCGCTTCGTGAACCGCCACGGCGGCAGCAAGAAGGCCAACGCGGCGCCGATCAACAGCCCGGCGGCGCGGGTGTCGGTGCCGTAGTACACGCGCGATGGGTCCGTGCCGGGCTCGTACATCACCCGCATGAGCACCGTGGAGGCGACGATGCCGGCAAGGATCACAGCCAGGATCCGTCCCGGCTTGCCTCGGAACAGCACGAGGAGGCCGAACAGGATGATCGGCCAGATCAGGTAGAACTGCTCCTCCACGGCGAGTGACCACAGGTGGCGGAACGGCGATGGGCGCCCGGCTTGCTCGAAGTAGGACTGCTGGGAGAACACCAGGTACCAGTTCGTCACGTACGTGACGGCGGCGAGGACGTCGCCCCGCAGCTTGTAGAGCTCGTTGCCGACGAAGAAGAACCAGAAGAGCGAGACCGTGATCAGCAGCAGGTAGAGGGCGGGGAGCAGGCGCCGGGCACGCCGGAGCCAGAACTGACCGAGGTTGATGTGGCCCATGCCGCCCGTGCTGGCAGCACTGTTGCGGAACTCGGCCAGCAGCAGCGCCGTGATGAGGTAGCCGCTGATGACGAAGAAGATCTCGACCCCGAGGAACCCGCCCTCGGGGAGCCAGGCGATGCCCGTGTCCGTCGCGTGGTAGAGCAGCACGGCCACGACCGAGATGGCGCGCAGCCCGTCGAGGCCGGGCAGGTAGGTCATCGACACCTTCCGCGGCCGGTCTGCGGTCGCCGCAGCCGGTGGGGTGAGGGTCGATGCCATGGCGCTCATTCTTCCCGAATCTGACTGCGATCGCGCGACGCGACAGGACCGCTGCCGGCGGCCCCGCCCAGGTCACGAAGCCTATCGGGCCGTGCCGCGCCGTTGGGTGACGCCCACCCCGTCAGGCACTCGGATCGGCCCGGGGCAGGCGGCACACCTGGGTCCACGCGCCGGCCGTGTCGGCCAGGGTGACCTCCCGCAGATCGACCACCGAGATGTCCAGATCCTCGTCGTGGGCATAGGCCCGCAGGCCGAGCAGAGCCGCCGTGAACTGGCCCTCGGTGATCCCGAGGTCGCTCGGGTGGGCCCGGGTGCCGCAGCGGGCGACGATGTCGGCCGGCCACGATGGATCGTTGTCCTGGAGGTGGCTCAGGGCCACGACGGCCAGGGCGATCAGCTCGCCGTGCACGTGGTGAGCGCCGGTGGCGTGCTCGTAGGCGTAGGCCCAGAAGTGCTCGCTGCCCTCCTCGAAGCGGCTGTGGCCGGCCTCGGCGCAGGCGGCGCCGATGCGCCGGTAGGCCGACACGAGGAAGCGCACCCCGTCGGGCGACGCCGCTCGGACCTCGGCCGTCGCGTCGTCGAGCTCGGCGAGCAGTCGGCGGGCCAGGGCGGCGAGGTCGTCCCGCCACGGCGGCGGAGCGCCGGCATCGACCGCCAGCCGCCAGTCGTGGAGACCCGTCAGGCACGACAGCACGTCGCCGATGCCCGCCCGGTTGAGGTGGGGAGGGGCCGAGCGGACCAGGTCGAGGTCGAGCACGACCAGCTCGGGCTCGACCCGCCCGACGTAGCGGACTCGACCGTCGACCCGGACGCCGACGGCATCGGTGAAGCCCGCGTCGACCGACGTGATCGTGGGGATCTGCACGAGACGCTTACCCGTGCGCCACGCCAGGAACTTCGCCGTGTCGAGCGCGGTGCCACCGCCGATCCCGACGACGACCGCGGAGTCGTCGGGCTCCGCCGCGACCAGGTGATGCAGCCCGGCCTGCTCCATGTCGCCCGCTCGCACCAACCGGGCCGGATCGGGCAGGAGTGGCGCCAACATGGACCACGGCGGGTCGTTGGCGACGATGGTGCACGGGCCGAGCCCGGCCACGACGTCGACGGCTCGGTGCTCCTCGAGAGGGAACAACCGCCCGATGACCGGCGGTTCACGCATCGAGACCGGCGAGCTCGTGGGCGTGCTCGTGCACCTTGGCCACGGCCGCGACCACGTCTCGTGCATCGGCGGCGGTGCCCATGAGCACCGCCGTCTGGAACCACAGGGTGGTGTCGGCCAGGCGTTCCGTGACGGGCAGCGATGGCGACGCCGTTCCCGTGATCCTGCGGCGATCGCGGTAGCGAGGGTGAAGACCCGAAGGGTCCGTGAAGGCGTCCAGTCGGTGGAGCGGTGGGTAGGCCATCGTGAGCGGGATGCCCTCGGCGACGAGCGCCCGGCGCACGACGTCGCACGACGCACCGAACGCCACCTCGTCGATGCGGGCCACGTAGCAGTAGTTGCCCTGGCTCGTGCACCGCGGGTCGCGCGCCTGTGGCACCACGCCAGGGACGGCCACCAGGTCAGCGTTCAGCAGGTCGGCGTTGGCGGCCCGGACAGCCTGCTGGCCGGGGAAGCGCGCGAGCTGGGCGAGCAGCACGGCGCCCTGCCACTCGGTCATCCGGTCGTTGCTGCCCAGCACGAAGTGGTCGTAGAACCACGAGCCCGGCCGCCGACCGCAGTTGCTGAAGGACCGGGCCCGGGCCAGGACGCCTTCGTCGCCTGCGACGATGGCCCCGCCTTCGCCCGCCGTCATCAGCTTCGACGCCTGGAACGAGTACGTCCCGGCATCACCAAGGGTTCCGACCGCGCGATCACGCCAGCGGGAGCCGTGGGCGTGGGCGCAGTCCTCGATGAGCGCGAGGCCGTGACGTGCGCACAGCTCACCGAGACGGTCCATGTCGGCGGGGTGACCGGCCACGTGGACCGCGATGACCGCGGCCGTGCGGGGCGTGATGGCCGCCTCCACCAGCGCGGGATCGACGCAGCCCGTGGCCAGCTCGACGTCCACCAGGACCGGCACCGCGTTGGCGACCAGGACGGCCGAGACCGTGGCGAAGAAGGTCCAGTCCGCCACGATGACCTCGTCGCCGTCGCCGACGCCGAGGGCGGCGAGCGCCACCTCGATGGCGTGGGTGCCGTTGGTGACGGCGACCGCGGGAGCGGTGCCGTGGAACTCGCCCCACTCCGCCTCGAACTGGTGGACCTTGGTCCCGTCCGTCGACCACCAGTGCCCGCTCTCCAGCACCTCGGCCAGCAGGCGCCGCTCGTCGTCGTCGTGCACCGGCCAGGTCGGGTAGGGCTGGGTGCGCAACGGTGTGCCGCCCGTGATGGCGAGCTGGGCCATGGTTCGAGGTCCTCCTGTCGGGCGCTGATCTTGGCAGGACCGGGCCATCGGTACGCTCCCGCAATGGCCGACCGGCGAGCGATCGAACCCGGTGAGGGCAGGGTCGTGCTGCTCGTCGTGGCCCACGCCGATGACCCCACGTTGTTCCTGGGCGGCACGGTCGCTCGCTGGGCCGACGCCGGCTGGCGGGTTGTCGTGGTGCGGGCCACCGATGACCGGTGGGACTCGGTCGGCCTCAGCGAGACCGACACGATCGCTACGAACGCCGAGCAGTTCCGGTCCGCGATGGCCATCTTGGGCGTGGCCGACATCGTCGAGCTCGG
>CAZTVJ010000429.1:0-2483 GCA_964616935.1 uncultured Acidimicrobiales bacterium
AACGTGGCCGGTGTGCTCGACGGCGACCTGGACGGGTTCATGGAGGCGTACCTCCGCTGGAAGCGCGCCGGCACGAGCGAGCAGTCCTAGCGCCTCGGTGACCTACGCCGATCAGCCGTCGTAGGGGTCGTCCGGCGGCGGGATGGGTGTCACCGTCGTGGCGAGCAGCCTCGGCCTGCCGGGTTCGCCGCCCGGTTGGAAGGTTCCGACCACGGTGACCCACTGGTCGGGGGTGAGCCCCGGGTCGGCCAGTCCGACGACCTCGACGACGGCCGCCTGCGCATCGGCGGCGCAGCAGGCGATCTGGTAGCGAGCGATGCGAAAGCCCCCGCTGGTCGCATCGCCCGCCACGAACCCGCTGAGCTGGATCGGGGTGTCCTTGAAGCTCGCCCCGTCACCGTCGGCGGCGCGCTGGCCGAACTCCAGCAGGGCCATGGCGACGGTGGTGGGCCCACCGGGAAGCGGATCGAAGACCCTCTTGCCGGTCGCCCTCACGTTGACCGAAGGTGTCCGGTCGAGCGAGTAGGCACCGAGCGCGGGGGGCGCGACGAGCAACAGGGTGACGACGGGCACGACGAGGAACCAGGCCACGGCCTCGCCCCGGTGCCCGTGGGCGTGGCCGGAGGGGTCGTGGTCCTGATCGTGGTCGCCGCCGGCGGCGGCGCGCACGGGCCGACGGCGCAGAGCTCGGACGAGCGCGAAGACACCGAGGCCGATCAGCAAGATGCCGGCCGCCAAGAGCCACGGGCCCATGGCGTCCTTCACGTAGCGGCGGTGCGCTCCGGTGAGGGACAGGCGCACCAGGATCGCGCCGAAGAGGAGGCTGATGGCGGCGCCCGCCTCGTCACTCATTGCAGCAGCACTCCACCCACGAGCGAGGCCGACGCCACGGCAACGACGAACGTCAGGGGGGCGAAGCGGCTAGAGAAGCGCCGCCCGAACGTGCCGGTCTGGAGGGCGACGAGCTTCACGTCCACCATCGGTCCGACGACCATGAACGCGAGCCGAGCAGTGGCCGAGAACTGCACGAGGCTGGCGGCTACGAAGGCATCGGCCTCGGAGCAGATGGCCAGGATCACGGCCAGCAGGGCCAGTGCCAGCACTGACCACGGGCCCGCGTCGGCGACGCGGTCGAGGATGCTGCGTGGCACGACGGTCTGCAGCGTCGCCGCCGCGGCCGCGCCGAGCACCAGGAAGCCGCCCGCGTGCAGGAAGTCGTGCTGCGCGGTGGAGGCGAAGGTGACCATCGGTGACAGGGTGGGCTCGGGTTGGCGTCGCGCCTTGTCGACCCACTCGTCGCGCCCGCGCCAGGCCCACACGTAGCCGACGACGACGGCGGCCAGCAGGCTGGCGACGAAGCGGGCCAAGACCATCATCGGTTGGCCGGGGAAGGCGACGGCTGTCGCCACGAGCACGATGGGGTTGATGGCCGGCGCGGCGAGGAGGAAGGCGAGCGCAGCCGCCGGGGTGGCACCACGGGCCACGAGACGTCCTGCGATCGGGACCGACCCGCACTCGCAGCCGGGCAGCGCGCCACCGGCCAGGGCCGCTGCGGGAACCGACAGCAAGGCCGACTTGGGGAGCAGGCGGGGGAGCAGTCCGGGCGGTACGAACGCGGCGATGGCGCCGCTCACCACCACACCGAGCGCGAGGAAGGGCATGGCCTGCACGGTGATCGACACGAAGATGGTGGACCACGCCTGCACCGCCGGCTCGTCGAACCACCCGCCGGCGACCCTCTGCAACAGCGCGGCCGCGACCACGGCACCGACGAGCACCCCGAGTCCGGGCCGCCAGCGGTCGCGCCGGCCCGCATGCTGCTGCTCGTGCGGCTCGATCTTCTCCGCCGTCGCCACGGTCACACCGTAGGCCGAGCCCTGTTCGCTCGGCACCAAGTCGAGAATTCATCCCACTTTTGGCTGCCCGCACTCCGGATGCGTCATGCTGGCACCTGGGGAACAAACCGAGGAGGGAACCGATGGCGGAACAAGGTTCACCGTTCTGGCGGAGCCGCGCCGTGCAGGCGTCGTTCGTTGTGGCTGGCGTCGTCACCGTGCTGGTGGCGCCACTGGCCACGCAGTCGAGCCGCAAGGCGGCGGCCGTGACGATCGGCGGTGCGAGCTCGATCACCGACAGCCTCTCGGTGAACTTCCAGCAGGCCAAGCCGGCGGCCACGACCGATGTCAGCCTGCTCGCCTTCAACGACCTCCACGGCACGCTCGACCCGGGCTCGCAGAACATCTACGGGCGGTTCGCGGGCGGCGCGGCGTTCTTGGCAAAGGCCATCAAGGACCGCCAGGACGCGGCGCCGGCTCAGCACGTCACCGTCTTCGCCGGCGACAACATCGGCGCCAGCCAGCTGGCCAACAGCCTCTTCTTCGAAGAGCCCATCACCATCGCCAGCAACCTCATGCGCGTCGACTTCGCCTCGGTGGGCAACCACGAGTTCGACAAGGGCGCCACCGAGCTGAAGCGCATCCAGC
>CAZTVJ010000430.1:0-2128 GCA_964616935.1 uncultured Acidimicrobiales bacterium
CCATCGCCGAGCACTGGTGCGGGAGCAGTGGTGCGTCGGTGGCGACGATCACGATCACCGAACCGCTCCCCGGCGCCACTGGCCATGTCGTGTCGTCGCCCATGGGATCGTCGTCGAGGAGGTGGCGACCCACGGGTACCCCGGCCACCACCAGCTCTCTGCGGCGGCCGAAGTTGGCCTGGAGGAACACCCCGACGGTGTGGTGGGCCGAGCCGAACGGCACCACCCGGGACGCCGTTCCGTTGCCCCCCTTGAACGCGTAGCACTGCATGCCGGTGCCACCGCCGACCGAGCCTTCCTCCACCGGGCCCGACCGGGCCGCGTCGAGGGCGGCAACAGCATGCTCCGCGAGCACGTGGCGGCCGTAGACGTCGTTGAGGTAGCCGTCCCACGTCTCGGCCACGACGGGGAGCAGCCAGTCGGGCACACCGACGCCGAGCCGACCGATCATCCAGTCGATGACACCACGGTGCACCGCCCCGATGGCGTGGGTGTTGGTGAGGGCGATGGGGGAGGTGAGGAGCCCGGTCTCGGCGATCCAGTGGCTACCGGTCAGCTCGCCGTTGCCGTTGAGCGAGAACAGCCCGGCGGCGCACGGGTCGTCGAGGGCATCGCGGCCACGCGGGAGCAGGGCGGTCACGCCCGTTCGAACGGGGCCGTCGCCCTGATAGGTGCCCTCGTCGGCGAGGAGGGTGACGGTGCCGACCTCGATGCCGGCGACGTCGGTGATGGCGTTCCACTGCCCGGTCACTCCATCGAGTGGGAGCCCGAGACCGCGGGCGCGCGTCTGCCCCGCCGGGCTCATCAGCCGGGGGTCGGTCACGACAGCGCCACCAGTGCCGCGTTGACGATCTGGTCGGGGAGAAGGTCGAACTCGCCGTACAGCTCGGTGATCGAACCCGACTGACCGAAGGCGTCGACGCCGACCGGCACGACCCGCTGGCCGAACACCGAACCGAGCCAGGCCATGGCATGGCTGGCGGCGTCGTGGACGGTGACGATGGGATCCCCTCGTCGTGCCGGTGGGATCAACCGGGCGAGGTGGTGGTCCGCGGGCGGGCGCGAGCCGGTGCGGGTGGCGTGCTGGAGTCCATGGCGCCAGCCGCGGTAGAGCCGGTCGAGCGACGTCACGTCGGTCACGTCGGCGGCGATGCCCTCGTCGGCCAGGAGCGCCGCGGCGGTGAGCACCTCGGGGAGGACGGCGCCGGTGGCCAACAGCTGGATGGTCGGTGTGTCGTCGGTGCCGGGTCGAGGGGCCTCGAGCAGGCGGTAGCCGCCGGCCAGCACATCGGCGCGGAGGCGGTCGGTGCCGAGGCGTTCGCGCGCGGCATGGAAAGGGGCTTGGTCGATCGGTCGGGTGGCCAGACGGAGGTACAGCGAGTCACCGTCGGGGTCGGTGAGGCGACGCAGGCCGTCACAGAGCAGCCAATCGAGGGCGGTGGCGTAGGCCGGTTCGCACAACGTGACGCCCGGTAGCTCGAGGCCGATCGACGGGGTGATGGTGCTCTGGTGGGCGCCCCCCTCAGGGGCGAGCGTCACGCCCGACGGCGTACCGACCACGACGAAGCGACTGCCGCTGTAGGTGCCGTAGATGAAGGCGTCGAGCCCGCGGCAGACGAACGGGTCGTAGACGGTGCCGATGGGGAGGAGCACCTCGCCGTGCAGCTCGTGCCCGAGACCGAGCTGGCCCAGCATCAGGAACAGGTTCATCTCGCTGATGCCCAGCTCAATGTGTTGTCCGGTGGGCTTGGGCTCCCATGTCAGCAGCTTCGGCACGTCGTCGTGTTTCGTCGCTTCCTTGGGGGAGAAGACGCCTACCCGGTTGATCCAGCCGCCGAGGTTCGTGGAAACGGCCACATCCGGCGAGGCCGTGATGATCCGCGGACCAACCGAAGGCACGCGCGCGAGCGCCGCTAATGCGTCGCCGAACACCTGCTGCGTGGACGTCTTGGCCGCGATCCGCACATCCACCGACGGCGGAACCTCGATCGGGGTGGTCCGGATCTCCGGGAGGCGCGGAGCCCCGTAGAGCTCGCTGAAGCGGGCCGCGCACAGCCGGCCGATGGTCGAGTCCGGGGCGAATCCAGCCCACGGGTCCTGAATGCTGGCGCCGAACTCTGCGGCCAGG
>CAZTVJ010000431.1:0-8413 GCA_964616935.1 uncultured Acidimicrobiales bacterium
ACGCCCGCGTCCTCCCGGAAGGGCGCCCACTTCACGATGGGGAACTTGCCGCACACCACCACTTCGAGCTGGTCCAGCAACGACACGAACCAGCGGGGCGGGTTGGCCACGGCGTCGGGGCCGACCGTCTCCTCCAGGAGCGTGGTCAACGTGGTGGTCGCGGTGAAGTGGAAACCGAACAGCGTGTGGGCCCCACGGCTGGTGATCAACCGGCCTCGTTCGCGCAGGAGCTGGCGCACCCCGTCGGTGTCGCCGGCCCTGCTGGCCGCCATCACCTCACCGATGGTGGTCTGGTCCAGCTCGATGCACAGATAGGTCGACGCCGCCCGCTCCTCGATCTCCTCCGCCGGGGTCTGGGGCAGCACCGCCGCCAGCTTCTCGTGGAGCTGGACGGCGATCTCCTGGATGTCGCGGCCGTCGGCGGTGAAGCTCGTGAGCGGGGTGCCCATGCCAGGGAAGTAGTCGGTACCAGCGAAGAATGCTTTGACGAAGCTCGTGAGCGAGGTGACGTCGCGCGCGTCGACCCGGACGTGGCCTTCGTAGGGCTTGGGGGCGCGCGGCCCGCACTGCAACGTGACGACGGTCGTCGGCTTCTGGTCCGTGGCATCGGTCGCCACCCCGCACTCCCACATGCAGTACGACCAATCCTCGGTCTCGGAGGTGAACACCAGGATCACGACGTCGGAGGCCGCCAGGGCCTGCTTCAGCGACTTGTCCAGACTCATGCCCGGGACCGGGCCATCGAACTCGCGGCTGGACGAGCAGTACAGGTGGGCCTGGCCGTTGCTCTTCTGGTAGAGGAACTCGGCCACGGTCTGCGCGATCTGCTTGTCGGCGTGGCGGTGGCTGATGAACACGTTCGGCCCGGTCACGGCAGCAGCCCCCTCCTCTGACGGGTCACCACGAACGCACACCGTGTGGCAACCCACACAGTGTGGCCAGCCGTCAGCGGCCCGTCCATCGAGGCGACCGCTTCTCCTGGAAGGCCCGGATGCCCTCGGCCGAGTCCTCGGTCTGGCTGACGAGCGACAGACCGGCGTGCAGCAGGCGCAGCGCGTCGTCACCGGACTGGTCGAGCACTCCGTAGAAGGCGTCACGGCCGAGCTTCATCACGGCGGGTGACTTCGAGGCGAGGACCGCCGTCGTGCGAGCCACTGCAGCATCGAGCTCCTCGGCCGGCACCACCTCGTTCACGAACCCGATCTGCACTGCCTCGTGCGCGCCGACCCGACGGCCCGTCATCTGCAGCTCGAGCGCCTTCTTGGGCGGCATCGACCGCACCATCGGCACCGTGATCATCATCGGCCAGAGGCCGACGTCGATCTCCGGGGTGCCGAACTGGGCGTCGTCGGCGGCGACGATGAGATCGCAGGACAACGCCAGGCCGAACCCGCCGGCGAGGGCGTACCCCCTTACCCGGGCGATCGTCGGCTTGCCCAGCTCCCACAGCTCGCGAAACAGGCGCGCCAGCTCACCACGGGCCTCGTGCAGCTCGACGAACCCGGCCCCGGCGGCGATGCCGGACAGGTCCGCGCCGGCCGAGAAGGCCTTGTCGCCCGCGCCGGTGAGGACGAGGACGCGCGCCTCGCGGTCGGCCTTCACGGCCGCCAGCGCGACCCTCAGCTCGGTGATCACCGTCCACGACAGCGCGTTGCGCCGCTCTGGCCGGTTGATCGTGACCGTGGCCACGTGATCGGTCACGTCGTACAGGAGCGACTCGAATGCCGGTGTCACGACGGGCGACGTTACCCTCGGCCGCGCCATGCCCTCTGCTGCCTTCGTGTCGTTCCGCCTCGGCGGGGCCGACGGTGTCTCGGTCGTCGCGTCGACGTGGATGCGGGCCTTCGCCGAGCTCGGTTGGGACGTGTGGTCCATCGCTGGGAACGGGCCGGCCGACGTCAGCATCGCGTGGCTCGGCATCGACGGCGGCGGCGTCCCGGAGGCGGCGGACGTGAAGGCCGCGGTCGACGGCGCCCACCTCGTGGTGGTCGAGAACGTCCTGACGATCCCGATCAACCTGGCCGCGTCGCTCGCGGTGGCCGAGGCCCTGCGGGGGCGCCCGGCGCTCCTCCACCACCACGACCCGCCCTGGCAGCGGCGGCGCTTCGCCCACGTGACCGACCTACCCGCCGACGACCCGGCATGGCGCCACGTCGTCATCAACCACGGCACCGAGGCCGAGTTCGCCGCTCGGGGCATCGCGGCCACGACGATCTACAACGGCTTCGACCTCGACCCGCCTGCCGCCGATCGGGCCGGTGCGCGTCGCCGGCTCGGCATCGCCGACGGCGAGGTGCTGCTGCTGCACCCGGTGCGGGCCATCCCCCGCAAGAACGTGCCGGGCGCGATGGCGCTGGCCGAGGCGATCGGGGCGACGTACTGGCTCCCCGGACCCGCCGAGGAGGGCTACGGCCCGGAGCTGGCCCGCCTGGTCGCCGACACGAGCGCGCGCGTGCTCCGGGTACCGCTCGATCGTGCGGGGATCGGCGACGCGTACGCCGCGTCCGATGCCGTGCTCCTACCCTCGACGTGGGAGGGATTCGGCAACCCACCGATGGAGGCGGCACCGCATCGCAAGCCCGTCGTCGTCGGCCACTACCCGGTGGCCGACGAGCTGCGCGCCCTCGGCTTCCGCTGGCTGGAACCCGACGATCCCGACGCGCTGGCCGCCGCCATCGCCGTGCCCGACACCGCGGCGCTCGACACGAACCTCGCCCTGGCCCGGGCCCACTGCTCGTTCGGCGCGATGCGCGATCGCCTGGCGGCCGTGCTCGGCGAGCCGGGGTGGCTCGGGTGAGCGCACCCGAGCCGGGAAGCGGGTCCGGTGACGACCCCGTACGGGCCCGGCGTCGCCAGATCGCCCGGTGGACCTTGCTGGCCAATCGCGTCGGGTACCTGTTCTTCGCGCTGGCCATCGCCGTGTTCGTGATCGGCTTCGCCCTCGGTTTCACGCCGCCCGTCGTCACCGTCGTCGTGGTGTCGCTCGTCGTCGGCTCGATCCTGCTGGCGCCCTCGATCGTCCTCGGTTACGCGGTGAAGGCAGCCGAGCGCGAGGACCGTGAGCGCGGCCTCTGACCACGGTCCGCTCGGGTAGCTGCCCGCCAGCGCGCCCGATCCGCCGCCGAAGTTACGCTGGGGTAACCATGGCCCAACGCCTCACCGCCGCCGCTCGCCGGGAGCAGTTGCTCGATGTCGCCCTCGAGGTCTTCTCCCGCAACGGCTTCCACGCGACGTCGATGAACGAGGTCGCCGACGCCGCCGGCGTCACCAAGCCCGTCCTCTACCAGCACTTCGCGTCCAAACGAGAGCTGTACCTCGCGTTGCTGCAGGAGGAGGGGGCCCGCCTGCTGGCGGCGATCGCCGAGGCGACGGCAAGCGCCGCCTCCCCCCGGGCTCAGGCCGAACAGGGCTTCGTGGCCTACTTCCGCTGGGTCTCGGAGGACCACGAAGCGTTCTTGCTGCTGTTCGGCAGTGGCGCCCGCCGGGACGAGGAGTTCGCCGACGAGGTGCGACGCGTCGAGGACGCCATCGCCGCCGCCATCGCGCCGCTCATCCAGGCCGACATCGACAGCGAGCACCAGCAGGCCGTGGCGTATGCGCTCGTGGGCATGGCCGAGGGCACCAGTCGCCATCTGGTCCACCTGGGCGAGGCGTTCAACCCCGACCGCCTGGCACGCCAAGTGGCCGACCTCGCCTGGGGCGGCCTCCGTGCCGTGAAGCGCCTGGAGCCGTAGGCCGGCCTCGCGCACGGCCGGCGTGCCCGCGCTTGCCTCCGCGTCATCTGCGGACACCCGGTCGCGCGGGCCACACACGTTGGTCGGGGTCGGTCAACACCGATGGACCAGGTCAGGCCAGCCGGACATGATGACATCGTCAACCACGCTTGACTGTGAACGCGGCACGCGGCGTCCCAACGTCGGCGATGGAGGCGCCGGCCGTGTTCAGCGTGCTCGGCGATCCGATCCGAAGCGCGGCACCGGACGGCGGGCAAGGGACCGGACCACGTGAGTCGGCTCACGTTTCGCTGAGCGCAACGATGGCCGACAGAGATGCAACGGGCGATTCGCCGGCGAATCGCCCGTGCAGGTGTGCGCCTGTCGAGGAGCAACCTGCATTGACGGCGTCAGGATCGGCTGCCGGCCTGACCTGGTCCGTCCTGGTTGACGTCCTCGGACGAACCACCAGGCCCCGAGACTCCGACCTCGGCCGCAACGAAGACCGACCGAGCGAGCCCGGCCTCGCCACGGCCGGCGCGCCGAGCTAGCCCTCCTGCGGTGGCGCCGCAGCAGGGCTCCACGGCGACGCATCCCGGCGAGGGGCCACCGGTGGCGCGTAGCCCCCACGGCCCACTTGCCGGGACCCGCTCCCGGGAGCGGCGAACCCCGCTGCGCCCGTCGGGCGATCGTGCTCGGCGGCGGTCTCATTCCCCCGCTCCTGCTTCCACCACCGCACGAACATCACCGCGATGACCGACCAGATCACCGGGATGTTGCCGACCTTCATGAACGCGCCCGCGAGCTGCTGGTCGTTCAGTGCGCTGAACCCGGCGATTCGCGGGGCCAGCTCGTAGGTCGCGTAGAGCGGGAAGTCGGCGAAGGTGAGGAACCCGCCTGGCACCATCGGCAGGGTGCCCGCCGCCAGGAAGAGGTACACCATCTTCACGGGGTAGGACCGGGCGCTGATCTCGGGGATCGAGCTGCAGATCGGCATCCACAGGACGATGCCGGAGAACAACCAGGTCATGTCCAGCGCGAAGGAACCGAGCTGGTTGGCCCGCAGCGCGTCCACCACGAGCGGCACGTTGGTCGTGATGAGGATGACGTTGAACACCACCGCCGCCACGAGTGGGCGGGCCAAGAAGCGCGCCACCCGGTAGAGGCGGAGCTTGCCAAGCATCCGGCGCGCCATCCATGCGGGGATGCCCAGGATGAGCAGGGGTGCTGCCGCCAGCGTGTAGATCATGTACTGGAGCATGTGGACCGAGGCCAGGTAGCTCGACCCGAGCAAGCCGACCGGCCAGTCGGACGCGACCCAGATGGCCGTCACGCCCAGCACGAATGCCGCGGCCCGCTTGGTGGCATCCGCGTCGCGCGGCATCGTGCGCCGGCGCCGGTGGATCGTCCAGGCATACGACGTCAGGAGAAGCGCGCACAGCACCCAGACGCCGGCATAGGGCCGCCAGGCCCACGACCATGGCACCTTGAGGGAGGAGCACCAGAACTGCACGCGTTGCCTCGTTCTCGCCGACGGCTCAGGCCGACGCCACGAGCGTACGAGCGATGTTGCCGCCGGACAGCACCGTAGCCCGCCGACCGGTCAGGGGTTCCATGCCGGTTCCTTCAGCAGTCGGGGGAGATCGTCGGCCCAGTCGGCCTGTCGAGTGCCGAACGGGTACACGACATGGGCCTTGGCGTCACGGGTGTAGGCGATCACCTGCGCGGCATGACCGACGACGTAGCTGCCGTCGGGCATGGGCGGCCCGGCGCCCGCGACAGGCACACCGGCTTCGAGCTGCGCCTGGGCCATCTCCTCGGCTGTCCCGGTGAGGCCGACGAACGTGGGGTTGAAGCCGGCCAGGAACCTCTTCAGCACCTCCGGCGTATCGCGCGCTGGGTCGGTCGTCGCGAAGACGACGGTGGTGTTGGCCCGCACCTCGCCGGGCAGCGCCTCCAGCGCGGCGGCCAGGTTGGCCATGTGGAGGGGGCACACATCCGGGCAATGGGTGTAGCCGAAGAACAGCAACGTCAGGTCGTCGTCGGTCTGGGCGCGGAAGTCGAAGGGCTGGCCGTCGACATCCGTGAGCGTGAACGACGGCTTCTGCCACGCGTCGCCTAGCACCGTGCCACGCCAATCGTCGTCGGCGGCGGCCGCGCCGGCGGCACGGGTGCCCTGATCGCCACCGCACGATGCCAGCACGAGGGCCGCGACCAGGGCCATCAGCCCGGCGACGCTCACGATCGGCCAACGGCGCACACGCCAACACTACGGACGCCCACCGGTGCCCGCCCAGGCAGCCTGGGTGCCAGGCGCCACAGGCGGCCACCAGGAGCCGCTGCGCGTATCCTCCCGGTGGGAAAGGGGGCACACGATGACCGATGTGTCGATCCATGGCCACTGCGACGAACGCTTCGCCAAGGTCAAGGACGTCTTCGCGACCAACTTCGACGAGCGCGGCGACGTCGGCGCCTCGGTCTGCGTGCTCCTGGGCGGCAAACCGGTCGTCGACCTGTGGGGCGGGTGGGCCGACGCGGCCAGGAGCCGGCCTTGGCAGCAGGACACCCTGGTGAACATCTGGTCGTCGAGCAAGGGCGTCGTCGCCCTTGCTGCCCAGATGCTGGTCGACCGGGGCGAGCTGGACCTCGATGCGCCGGTGGCGACGTACTGGCCGGAGTTCGCCGCTGCCGGCAAGGCCGACCTCCCGGTCCGCTACCTCCTCAGCCATCGGGCCGGCCTGAGCGGCCCCCGTGAGCCGGTCTCGGCCGAGGACCTCAACGACTGGGAGAAGATCACCGGCCTGCTGGCCGCCCAGGAGCCGTTCTGGGAGCCGGGCACGGCGTCGGGCTACCACGCGCTGTCCTATGGGTTCCTGGTCGGCGAGGTGATCCGTCGGGTCACGGGCCGCACACCGGGGACGTTCATCGCCGAAGAGATCGCCGGGCCACTGGGCGCCGACCTCCACATGGGCCTCGGCGACGCGGAGGTCGCGCGCGCCGCCCAGCTGATCCAAGAGCCACCTTCCCTCGGCGGTGACTACGCCGCGCTGTTCGCCCAGCTCGACCCGCCGGCTCTCGCCGCGCTCACGAACCCGCCCATGGCGCCGCCAGGCGCGGCCGACGCCGCCAACGCCGACGGGTGGCGACGGGCCGAGATCCCCGCCGTCAACATCCACTGCACGGCACGTGCGCTGGCGACCGTGTACGCCGTCAGCGCGGGGAGAGGCGCCGTGGGCGACGTCCGCCTGCTCACCCCGGCCGGCAGCGAACGGTTGCGGGAAGGCCAGGGACGCGGCGTCGACCTCGTGCTCGGCGCGGCCCTGGCGTTCGAGATGGAGTGGGCCCTCGGCGTCGTCCTCAGCGGGCCCGAGGGCAACTATGGGCCGAATCCGCGGGCCTACGGCCACGACGGCTACGGCGGTTCGTTCGGCCTGGCCGATCCGGAGGCGGGGATCGCCATCGGCTACGTCATGAACCACATGGGCCAAGCCCTCTCCCAGGACCCGCGCAAGGTGGCACTGGTCGACGCCACCTTCGCGTCGCTGTAGATGATCGGCGGCGCCGAGCATCGGCTGCGCGAGATGGGCCTCGAGCTGCCCGAGCCGAGGCCGCCGGCGGGCAACTACGTGCCCTGGACCCGCGCCGGCGACCTCGTCTACCTGGCAGGGCAGGGGTCGACGGGGTACGTGGGCCGGGTGGGCGACGACCTCGACATCGCTACCGGCCAGGCCGCGGCCCGGTCCGCCATGCTGAACCTGCTCACCCAGACCCATGCCGCGCTCACGTCGCTCGACCGGGTCGGTCACATCGTGAAGGTCACGGGCTTCATCTGCTGCACGCCCGACTTCCGCGATCAGCCCGCGGTGCTCGATGGCGCCACCGACCTGCTCGTGGAGGTCTTCGGCGACGACCGCGGCCGCCCGGCCCGTTCGGCCATCGGCGTCGCCGCGCTGCCGCTCGGCTTCGCCGTCGAGGTGGAGATGATCGTCGCGACCTGAGCGGTCCCGGTCGTCGCGCGACACCGAAACTCGGCGGGAACCAAGGGCGGCCAGCCGTCGTTCTCCTCACGTCTATGCGGGTTCTGCTCCTCGGTCTCGTCCACAGCTCCCGAACCGCTCGGGCCGACACGCTCCAGGCGGTCGACGAGCTCTTCGATCGCGGCGCACCGGTCGCGCTCGTTCCCTATGCCGCGCCCCGAGAGGCCTGGGCCACAGCGGGCGAGAGGTTCTCGACGGCGATCGACCGCGAGGTGGTGAACCTGCACCACACCGATGACCCGATCGCCGCGCTGGCCGACGCACCGGCCATCGCGATCGCTGGCGGCAACGCGTGGTGCCTCGCTCACCACCTCCGCCGGCTCGGCGTCGTCCCCGTCATCCGCAAGCGGGTTGGCGAAGGCGTGCCGTTCCTCGGATGGGGTGCCGGCGCGGTGATGGCTTCTCCCACCATCGTGACGACGTCGGACCACCCGACGTGCGAAACGATCGGCACGGAGGGCCTGCACCTCGTCCCGTTCCACGTCGCGTCGCTCCCCAGCCCCTGCGACCGCGCCGGAGAGCACCACTGCCCGGCATGTGGCGACGCTGAGGCGCGGCTGGTCGATCTCTCGGTGGGCGAGAAGGAGCGGTGGATCGTCGGGCTGACACCTGAGGCCGGGATCCTCGTGCAGGACCGCCACGTCGCCGTCGTCGGCCGCGACC
>CAZTVJ010000432.1:0-2536 GCA_964616935.1 uncultured Acidimicrobiales bacterium
CCGTCGATGAGGTTGATGGCGTTGGCCATGACGATGAGCCACAGCACCGTGACGAGCGGGGTGAGATCACGTCCCAGGGCCACCACATCCAGGAACGGCACGCGGAAGTAGAACATCGTCACACCGAAGTAGGCGAGGACGAGCCCTGCGACCACCATCCCCGTGACCTTGGCCGGGGCCGACAGCTCACGGACGTCGTCCACCAACCCGACCAGGAAGATGATCGCGGCGGCGACCACCACGCCGAGGGGCTCGGAGTTGTCGGTGAAGAGCGGCTCGAACACCTCCATCCGCCACGCCGTCGCCATCGCGGCGAGGAACCCGAGGAACATGGCGATGCCGCCGAGCGTGGCCGTGGGCCGGGCGTGGATGCGGCGCTCGTCCGGCGCGACGACGAAGCCGAACCGGGCGGCCATGGCCCGGACGATCGGCGTCGTGATCAGCGTGACGGCTCCGGCCACACCGCCGACCACGGCATAGCCGGTGATGTCTGCCATCGGCCCAGGAGCGTACGCCCCTGGCAACACCTCCTCCTGTCACCGCACGAGTGCAGGCGCTCCGCCGCCACCTGAGCTGACCGCGCGCCGAGGGAAGCGCCAGCGACGAGGCGCACGCGGCGCGAGGTGGAAGCGCAGCGGACGACGAGCCCGCCAATCAGCGCGCCGAGGGAAGCGCCAGCGACGAGGCGCACGCGGCGCGAGGTGGAAGCGCAGCGGACGACGAGCCCGCCAATCAGTACGGCGTGAACTTCGAGCAGAGCGTCACGACGTCCTCGCGCACGGCGGCCAGCTCGGCGTCCTCGTCGCGGTGGCGCAGGGCCCGCCCGATCAGGCTGGCGATCTGGGCCATCTCCGGCTCTCGCATGCCTTGCGTCGTCACCGCGGGGGTGCCGATGCGGACGCCACTGCCCTGGAACGGCGTGCGCGGATCGTCGGGGATCGTGTTGAAGTTCAGCGTGATGCCGGCCCGGTCGAGCACCACCTGGGCCTGCTTGCCGCTCAGGTCTGCGTCGAAGGTGCGCAGGTCGACCAGGATCAGGTGGGTGTCCGTGCCGCCCGATACGAGTCGAAAGCCCTCACCGGCGAGGGCGGCCGCGAGAGCGGCCGCGTTGGCGACGATCTGGTGGGCGTAGACCGAGAAGCTGGGGTCCTGGGCCTCGCGGAAGGCCACGGCCTTCCCGGCGATGACGTTCTCGAGCGGGCCGCCCTGCAGACCAGGGAACACCGACTTGTCGATGGCCTGGGCCAGATCGGCGCGCGACAGGATGCAGCCACCACGTGGCCCGCGCAGCGTCTTGTGCGTCGTAAAGGTGACCACGTCCGCGTACGGCACGGGGTTGGGGTGGGCGCCGCCGGCGATGAGCCCGGCGATGTGGGCGGCGTCGAACATGAAGAGGGCGCCGACCTCGTCGCAGATGGCCCGGAAGGGCTCGGGATCGATGCGACGGGGGTAGGCGGTGTACCCAGCGACGATCAGCTTCGGCCGGTGCTCCAACGCCACGTCTCGCACCGCGTCCATGTCGAGGCGCTCGTCGCTCTTGGACAGCGTGTAGCGGACGAAGTTGTACAGGCGGCCGCTGAAGTTCACCGGCGAGCCGTGGGTGAGGTGCCCGCCGTGGTCGAGGCTGAGACCCATGACGGTGTCGCCCGGCTGCAGCAGCGCGAGGTAGACGGCCATGTTGGCATTGGCCCCGGAGTGGGGCTGGACGTTCGCATGCTCGGCGCCGAACACGGCCTTGACCCGGTCGCGAGCCAGCTCTTCGACCTGGTCGATGAACACGTTGCCGCCGTAGTAGCGCTTGCCCGGATAGCCCTCGGAGTACTTGTTGGTGAGCACCGAGCCGGTGGCGTGCATGACCGCCGGGGAGGTGAAGTTCTCGGACGCGATCAGCTGCAGGGTGGTGTTCTCGCGTTCGACCTCACGGTCGATGATGGCGAACAGCTCGTCGTCAGGGTCGAGCTCAGAGGGCCAGGGCATCGGGACTCCTCACGGACGGTTGCTGGGCTCCGGCGGGAGCTGGGCCACGGCGTGAGCCTAGTTGGAGCATCCTGGCCGGCCTGGACCGGCCACTCAGCGACGCATGCGCTTGAACCGGTCGCCGTGCACCGCTTCGGTGGTGAGGTACACGCGCTGCGGGATCTTGAAGCGAGGCAGCCGCTCAGCCAGCTCGACCCGCATGCGACTGCGGAACGCGGCCGCTTCCTCCCCCTCCGAGATCCGCACCCGGGCGGCCACGATCTGGCCGAGCAGGTCGTGGGGCTCGGAGAACACCACCGCGTCGACCACCCCGTCGAGCTGCAGCAATGCGTCCTCGACCTCACCGGGGTCGACCTTGTTCCCACCGACGTTGATGACCTCCGAGACTCGGCCGAGGATGCGGAAGTACTCGCCGTCCACCTCGACACGGTCACCAGTTCGGAACCAGCCGTCGTCGGTGAACGGACTCGCGGCATTCAGGTAGCCGAGCATGGCGGATCGGGCCTTGATCTCGAGCAACGCCTCATCCGTCACGCGGATCTCGAAGCCCTCGCCGCCG
>CAZTVJ010000433.1:0-4317 GCA_964616935.1 uncultured Acidimicrobiales bacterium
AGGCAGAAGCGGTCCACGATCTCGTCAGGCACGAAGGAGGTGTGGGTGTTGCCAGCCCGGCCGTGCTCGTTGTAGTCGTACCCCTCGCGGCCCTTGATGTAGTCGGTGAGGGCCTGAGGCACGGCCGCTCCGCCCGAGCCGTAGCGAGCCACGATGTCCGCGACGTGGTTGCCCACCATCCCGCCGAACCACCGGCACTGGTCGCGCTGGTGCGACACGTCGTCGCCCACGTAGGCGGGCGCGGCCACGCAGATCGTGATGCTGTCGGGGTCGCGCCCAGCGCGCTCGGCGGCCTCCCGGACCGCCTTGATGCTCCAGGCGGTGATGTCCGGGTCCGCCAGCTGCAGGATGAACCCGTCACCCACCTCGCCGGTGAGGGCCAGCGCCTTCGGGCCGTAGGCCGCCACCCACACCTCCAACCGGCTCTTCGCCCCCCAGGGGAACCGCAGCGAGCTGTCCCGGTACGCCACCTCGCGCCCGTTGGCCAGCTCTCGGATGACGTGGATGGCTTCTCGCAGCGTGGCCAGCGTGGTGGGCGCGCCGTTCGTGACCCGCACGGCGGAGTCGCCCCGGCCGATGCCGCACACGGTGCGGTTGCCGAACATGTCGTTGAGCGTGGCGAAGAGCGACGCCGTGACCGTCCAGTCCCGTGTGGCCGGGTTCGTCACCATCGGACCGACGACCATCGTGTGGGTGGCCGAGAGGATCTGGCTGTAGACGACGAAGGGCTCCTGCCAGAGCAGGTGGGAATCGAACGTCCACGTGTGGGTGAAGCCGGCGAGCTCGGCTCGGCGAGCAAGCTCGACCACCTGCCACGCCGGTGGGTTGGTCTGGAGGACGATGCCGAACTCCATGTCAGCGGGTCCGGGGGAACCCCAGGTCGACGGCCGAGGTCGCCGGATCGGGCCAGCGGCTCGTCACCACCTTGCCCCGCGTGTAGAAGGTGACGCCCTCCGGCCCGTACATGTGGGTGTCGCCGAACAGCGACGCCTTCCAGCCGCCGAAGCTGTAGTACGCGACCGGGACCGGGATGGGCACGTTGATGCCCACCATGCCGGCCTCGCACTCGAACTGGAACTGGCGGGCCACCCCACCGTCACGGGTGAAGATGGCGGTGCCGTTGCCGTAGGGGTTGTCGTTGACGAGGCGCAAGGCCTCGGCGTACGTCGGCACCCGCACCACCGACAGGACCGGGCCGAAGATCTCGTCGGCATAGGCCTTGGTGCCGGGCTCGACGCCGTCGAGCAGCGAGACGCCGAGGAAGAAGCCATCACCGGCCACCTCGGTGGTGCGACCATCGGCCACGACGGTGGCGCCCTCCTGGAGCGCGGTGTCGAGGTACCCGGCCACCTTGTCGCGGTGCTCACGCGTGATGAGCGGGCCCATCTCGGACTCGGGCTCGGTGCCCGGCCCCACCTTGATCTTGGGGAGGCGCTCGTTGATGGCGGCCACGAGCCGGTCGCCGACATCGCCGACGGCCACCACGACCGAGATGGCCATGCAGCGCTCGCCGGCGGAGCCGTAGCCCGCGCTGACGGCGGCGTCGGCGGCCATGTCGATGTCGGCGTCGGGCAGCACGATCATGTGGTTCTTCGCCCCGCCCAGGGCCTGGACCCGCTTGCCGTGGCGCGTGCCCGTCTCGTAGATGTACCGGGCGATCGGCGTGGAGCCCACGAAGCTGACGGCCGCGATGTCCGGGTGCTCGAGGATGGCGTCGACGGCCACCTTGTCGCCTTGGACGACGTTGAACACGCCGTCGGGCAGTCCTGCCTCCTTGAGCAGCTCGGCCATGAGCAACGACGCCGACGGGTCCTTCTCGGACGGCTTCAGCACGAAGGTGTTCCCGCAGGCGATGGCGGTGGCGAACATCCACATCGGCACCATCGCCGGGAAGTTGAACGGCGTGATGCCAGCGACGACCCCGAGCGGCTGGCGGATGGAGTAGACGTCCACGCCACCCGACGCCTGCTCGCTGAAGCCCCCCTTCAGCAGGTGGGGGATGCCGCAGGCGAACTCGATGTTCTCGAGGCCGCGGGCGATCTCACCCATGGCGTCGGACAGCACCTTGCCGTGCTCCGCGGTGAGGAGGGCGGCCAGGTCCTTGCGGTGCTGGTCGACCAGCTCGCGCAGGTGGAACATGACCTCCGAGCGCCGGGACAGCGACGTCGAGCGCCACGTGCCGAACGCCTCCCTCGCGGTGGCGACGGCGTGGTGAACCTCGGCGGCGGACGCGAAGTCGACCGTGGCCTGCTGCTCACCCGTCGCCGGGTTCCAGACGGGCCCAGTGCGCCCCGACTCCCCCGGCACGAGCTTCCCACCGATCCAGTGGTGTACGGACTTCATGGGGATCACCAACCTTTCCGAGCGGCCCGGTGAGCCGGCGAGGGAAGCGCCAGCGACGAGCCGGAGTCGAGCGAGACGAAAGCGGAGCGGACGTCGAGCGAGACCATCAGATCAGATCAGGTACGAATTCATCCCTCGCTTCAGGTACTGGCCGTGGCCCTTCGTGCCGACGTAGGCGCCGTCGTCGATCACGACCGTGCCCCGGGAGAGCACGGTGTGGACGCGGCCCGGGACGACGTGCCCCTCGTAGGCGCTGTGGTCCATGTTCATGTGGTGCGTTTCGACGCTGATGCGCGTCGTCGCGTTGGGGTCGTAGAGCACGAGATCGGCGTCGGAGCCGGGCGCGACGACGCCCTTGCGCGGGTAGAGGCCGAACATGCGCGCCGGCGTCGTGGCACACAGCTCGACCCAGCGTGGGAGCGAGATCTGGCCGTCGACCACGTCTTGGTAGATGAGGTCCATGCGGTGCTCGACGCCGCCGATGCCGTTGGGGATCTTGGAGAAGTCGCCGAGTCCCAGCTCTTTCTGCTCCTTGAAGCAGAAGGGGCAGTGGTCGGTGCTGACCACCGAGAGGTCGTTGGTGCGGAGGTACTTCCAGAGCTCGTCCTGATGGCCTTCCTCCCGGCTGCGAACCGGGGTGGAGCACACGTACTTGGCGCCCTCGAAGCCGGGGGCGGACAGGTGCTCCTCCAGCGAGAGGTACAGGTACTGCGGGCACGTCTCGCCGAACACGTTCCAGCCCTTGTCCCGCGACATCGCCAAGGTCTCGACGGCCTGCCTGGCCGACATGTGCACGATGTACAGCGGCGTCTTGGTGATCTGGGCCAGCATGATGGCCCGGTGGGTGGCCTCCTCCTCGGTCTCCCAGGGGCGGGTGAGCGAGTGGTACCTCGGGTCGGTCTCGCCGCGCGCCAGGGCCTGGGCGATGAGCACGTCGATGGCGATGCCGTTCTCGGCATGCATCATGATCGTGGCGCCCTGGGCGTTGGCCACTTGCATGGCCTGCAGGATCTGCCCGTCGTTGGAGAAGAACACGCCCGGGTAGGCCATGAACAGCTTGAAGCTGGTGATGCCCTCGTGGTCGACCAGGTACGCCATCGCCTTCAGCGACTGCTCGTCGACGCCGCCGATGATCATGTGGAAGCCGTAGTCGATGGCGCAGTTCCCGGTGGCCTTGCGGTGCCACTCGGCGAGGCCGTCCTCCACCCGCTCGCCCGTGCGCTGCACGGGGAAGTCGATGATGGTGGTGGTGCCGCCGTGCGCCGCGGCCCGGGTACCGGTCTCGAAGGTGTCGGACGCGTTGGTGCCACCGAAGGGCAGCTCCATGTGGGTGTGCACGTCGACCCCGCCGGGGATGACGTACTTGCCCGCGGCGTCGATCACCCGGTCGTTGCCACCGACGGGGGTGCGGCCCGCCTCGGACACGAGCACGATCCGCTCGCCGTCGACCAGCACGTCCATCGCCTGGGCGCCGGTCGTGCTGATCACGGTGCCGTTCTGGATCAGGATGGCCACGTTCCCCCTCCTTGCTCGCAGTGGACCGTTGGGCGGGTTCGCGGCTCCGGAGCACCGCGAAGTCGCCCAACGCTCGGATGGACCCTCGGTGTCATCCGCGGGTCAGGTCGCCGTAGGCGTCGGGCCGGCGGTCGCGGTAGAAGGCCCAGCGGTTGCGCACCTCGGCCAGCAGGTCCATGTCCAGGTCCCGCACGACCAGCTCGGGCTGGTGGGCGTCGGCCACCTCGCCCACGAACTTGCCCTCCGGATCGACGAAGTAGGAGGTGCCGTAGAAGTCGTCGTCGCCCAGGTCCTCGATGCCGACGCGGTTGATGGCGCCGATGAAGTACTCGTTGGCGACGGCCGAGGCGGGCTGCTCCAGCTTCCACAGGTACGACGACAGGCCCCGGCTGGTGGCGGAGGGGTTGAACACGATCTCCGCGCCGTTGAGCCCGAGGGCGCGCCACCCCTCAGGGAAGT
>CAZTVJ010000434.1:0-6654 GCA_964616935.1 uncultured Acidimicrobiales bacterium
CCGCTCCGCGTCGCGCAGCGCAAGGCGGTGCGCGTCGCCGGGGTCGGGCCCGAGGGCGAGGTCGATGGCGAGGTGCAGCTGGTCTGGCGTCATGGCCGTGGTGTGTGCCCGGGCGGCGGCGAATCGGAAATCCGTCCGTGGGCGGGGCCGTGGTGACCACTCGGGCGCGTCAGCGGGCTCGGCTGGCCGGCGCTCGGGAGGCTGGTCTCGGGTTGCACCAACTCGAGATGCGGCCCCCCGGGGGGAGGCCTTCCTCGGTGGCGAACCGTCAACTCCATCTGACCAGCTCAAGCCGTCAGCCGAACCGGACGCCGTCAACCTGCCTTGCCGCACTCCACCGACCGACCACGTCCGTTGACACGCGGCGAATCGCCGGCGATTCGCCGCGCTGTCATGGTCGCTTGACCGGTGGTGGGGAAGCGGCGGCGGTGGTCGGCAACGACGCTTGACGCCGTCCGAACGGGTTGACCGCCTGAGCAGGTCCAACGTTCTTGACCGTTCCACACCGAGAGGCCGGGTCGGAGGGGCGCCACGACGGAGACCGACACGATGGCCTTGCGGCGGCGGCCACCTGACCATCCGCTCGGTACGCTCGGCGCCATGGCCGACCACCGCTCGATGTTCATCGACGGGGAATGGGTCGACGCCGCCGACGGCGCGACACTCGAAACGCTCGACCCCTCGACGGCCGCGGTGCTCACCACGGTCCCCGCCGCGGGCGCAGCCGACGTCGATCGTGCTGTGCAGGCCGCCGCCCGGGCGTTCACCGGCTCGACCTGGGGCATGGCGGTGCCCGAGCGGCGACGCGCCGAGGTGCTCCTGCGCATGGCCCAGCTGGTGCGACGCGACCTCGACACGCTCGCCGAGCTGGAGGTGCGCGACTGCGGCAAGCCCTTGGTCGACGCCCGGGCCGACATCGAGGAGGTCGCCTTCCTGCTCGAGTACTACGGCGGCTGGGCCACCAAGATCACCGGTGACATCCCGCCTGTCGGGCCCGACGCGATGAGCCTGGTGGTGAAGGAACCAGTCGGGGTGTGCGCCCTCATCGTGCCGTGGAACTACCCCATGCTGATGGCCACCCAGAAGGTCGCCCCGGCCCTGGCCGCCGGATGCACGGTGGTGTTGAAGCCGGCCGAGCAGACGCCCCTCACGGCGCTGGAGCTGGCCCGCATCGCCGACGAGGCAGGCCTACCGGCTGGCGTGCTCAACGTCGTCACCGGCTTCGGCCCCCAGGCTGGTGGTCCGTTGCTGGTGCACCCACTCGTCGACAAGATCTCGTTCACCGGCTCGAAGGACGTCGGCAAGCTGATCATGCGCACGGCGGCGGAGCAGCTGAAGCGGGTGACCCTCGAGCTGGGTGGCAAGAGCCCCAACATCGTCTTCGCCGATGCCCCGTTCGACGCCGCCATCGCGGGCACGTGCAACGGCATCTTCGCCAACCAGGGAGAGGTCTGCTCGGCCGGGAGCCGGGTCTTCGTCGAGAGGGCCATCTACGACGAGGCCTTGAACGCCATGGTCGATCACGCCCGTGCCATCCGGCTCGGCAGTGGCCTCGATCCGCGTACGACGATGGGCCCGCTCGTGAGCGCGGAGCAGCGCGCACGGGTGGAGGACTACGTGGTGGTGGGCACCGCAGAGGGAGCGACGCTGGCGTTCGCCGGTGAGCGGCCGACCGATCCGGCCTTGGCCGACGGCTTCTTCGCCCCACCCACCATCTTCGAGGCGACCTCGAACGACCTGCGCATCTCACGCGAGGAGATCTTCGGGCCGGTCATGACCGTGCTGCCGTTCAACGACGTCGACGAGGTCGTCGCCCTCGCCAACGCCACCGAGTACGGCTTGGCCGCGGCCATCTGGACGAACGACATCACCAAGGCTCTGCGCACGGCGAAGGCGGTGCGAGCCGGCGTCGTGTGGATCAACGACAGCCAGCCGGCACCGTCGGAGTCGATGTGGGGCGGTTTCAAGCAGAGCGGGATCGGCCGCGAGCTGGGGCCGTATGCGCTCGACGCGTACCTCGAGACCAAGCAGATCTACATCAACCTCGCCTGAACGGGGCCACTACGTTGCGGCCGTGACCGACACAGATCCCGTGATCGCCGAAGCTCTCGCCGCCGTCGATCCCGACCGCCTCAAGCTGTTCTCCTTCACGGTGTTCTCGAAGCTCGAGGGCGCCGTGACCACCGCCATGATCCACCTGGGCGATCACCTCGGCCTCTACCGCGCGATGGCCGAGGCGGGCGCGCCCCTAACCCCGGCCCAGCTTGCGGACCGAACCGGCCTTCACGAGCGCTGGGTGCGGGAGTGGGCGTACAACCAGGCGGCCGGTCGCATCATCGCGACGGCCGATGACGGCGAGACGTTCTCGCTCGCACCTGAGGCCGTGGCCGTCCTCGCCACCCCTGGGCACCCTGCGTTCGGCATGGGCATGTTCGGTCGCTTCCCCACCTTCATGGATCTGTTGAAGGGACTGCCGGAGAGCTTCCGGACGGGGCTCGGCCACGACTACGACGCCCACGGCCCGGACGGGGCCGCAGGCATCGAGCGGTCGTTCGAGCCGTGGTACCGCAACTTCTTGGTGCCCGTGGCCCTACCGCTCCTGGACGGTGTCGTGCCCAAGCTGGCGACCGGCGCGACCGTGGCCGACGTCGGCTGTGGCGCTGGTGTGGCCGTCCGCCTCATGGCAGCAGCGTTCCCGGCCAGCACGTTCCACGGCTACGACATCTCGCAGCACGCGCTGATTCGGGCCGAGCAGCAGCGCGCCGACGAGGGGATCGCCAACGCCCGCTTCCACGATGCTCGGCGAGACCCGCTGCCGGTCGATCACTCCGTCGATCTCGTGACGACCTTCGACTGCATCCACGACATGACCCACCCGCAGGAAGCGATGCACGCGATCCGCGCGGCCATCGCGCCGGACGGCACCTGGCTGCTCGTCGACATCAAAGCACGCGAGTCCTATGCCGAGAACGCCGAGAAGAACCCCATGGCGTCGCTCATGTACGGGATGTCGGTGATGTCGTGCATGGCCTCAGCGCTGTCCGAGCCCGATGGCGCCGGCCTCGGCACCCTCGGACTGCCCGAGTCGAAGGCTCGCGACATGACCACGGCCGCCGGTTTCACGAGGTTCCGCAAGCTCGACCTCGACCACCCGCTCAACGCGTTCTACGAGGTGCGCCCCTAAGCCCCGCCGAGCCCGGCCGTGCCCGGTCCGGGTGGCGCGACGCGCTCGAGGAGCACCACGTTGCCCTCCTCGAGCGCCACCTCGAACTCCCTGCTGGTGAGCAGCTGCTGGAAGAGCGCCGCATCCTCGGGCTGGAACAGCGCCTGGTCGACGAGCACCCAGGCCACGTCGGCCGGGTTCCCGCGCGATTGGGGTGAGATGCCGTAGTTCTTGTTCCGCCACGGGTTGGGGAAGGTGTAGACGGCCTCGCGGTGGCTGAAGTGGGGGGTGCCCCAGTAGTCGGTGCTGACCCCGTCGTCGGGCCCGATGAGACGCCGCGCCTGCTCCCGGACGGCCACGTCGGCGGGTGCGACGAGGGGCCAGTAGCCCCTGCGGTAGTCGCGGCTCAAGGGCGCGATGCCCCAGGCAACGGAACCCGCCAGGGCGCAGGCCGCGACCCAGCCGACCGCGAAGCGGCGCACCCCCACGCGGTGGCGACCGATCCATGCCACGCCTTCGACCATGGCCAGGCCCGCGGCCGCCATCGGCAGGGCCTGGTAGTGGTAGCGCAGGTCCCAGGTGAAGTTGGCCGTGGTGAGCAGGTTGGCCAGTGCCTGCGGCAGGCCGAGCAAGAGCACGAGTGGGGCGGCCAGCGGCGTGAACCCGAACGGGGCGAGCAGGTCGCGGAGCCACCCGAGCGCGTCGTTCTGGTCGAGCCGCTCGATGATCGCGCCAGGGTCGGTCAGGGCGGTCTGCACCACGGCCCCCGGCGTGTCCCCGAGGCTGCCGTAGAGCGGGCCGTACACCGTGCCCCCGCCGGCGACATGCGGCACCAGCCACAAGGCCATCACGGCAAACCACACGAGCGCCAGGCCCACGGTGAGCAGTCCGAGGCGGGTGCGCCGGCGAACGAGCTGGAGGAGCCCGAGCATCAGCACGAAGAGGGCGACGTCCTCCTTCCAGCACAGTGCCACCACGACCATCACCCAGTACACGACGCGGCGGTCCCGCTCGGCCGCCCAGTAGGCCCACAGCAGGAACGGGATGGCCATGACCTCGGGGTGGAACGTCTCCCAGGCGAAGAACTGCAGCGGCGGCTGGAGCAGCCAGGCGATGCCGAGCACGGTGGCCATCCATGGGTTGCGCAGCCGGTGGCGGGCCAGCAGGAAGAGCGGGAGGGCGCTGCTGGCGATGGCCAGGACCTGGATGACGTTCCACGTGTTCGGGCCGGCGCCGAGCCAGGCCAGGGGTACCAGGAAGACGTAGCCGAAGCTGGCGTGGTGGCCGAACACGGGGAGGCCCCGCACCGTGACGAAGTCCTGGAATCGGCTGAGCAGCCAGATGGACTGGTCGTGGATGGCCAGGTCGAAGTCGATCGTGCGCCAGTGGTCGTGACGGATGACGACGAGGCGTCCGAACACGACCGACCACAGCACCATGGCACCGACCAGGACGAGGAGCGCCGGCTGTGCGAGCAGGCCTCGCGCAGCCCGGCGCATGCGTCCCGGTTCGGCTTGGCCGGCGCCGGTCGAGCGAACGGACAGCGTGGTGCGCTTGGCCACGCGCCGGCTAGTCGCTCATGGGGAGGATCTGCAGCTCCCTCCGCTGGATGCGCCAGCCAGCGTCGGTGCGAACGTAGCGGTCGTGGTAGGCCGCCACCATCTCGTGCACCCGACCGTCGACGAACTGCCCCCGCTCCTCGATGTACCAGCGTCCGGTGGCGGTGTCACCGTCGATCTCGAGGACCCCGTTGTGGGCGGCTTGGAACAGCCGCTTGAAGCCAGCCACACCGTTGTCCCACACGCCGCGGATGGCGGCCTTTCCCTCGATCTCGGGCCCCCGCAGCACCCAGGAGGCGCCTTCGTCAGCCCACACGCTCTCCCACGTCGCACCGTCCTTGCGGTTCACGCCGTCGCAGTAGGTATCGACCAACCGGCGGATGTCCCTCTCGTCGGTGAGCTGCTGCAGGTCCACGGCGGGCAAAGGTAACCGCCCGCCGGCCAGGATCGTTGCCAGCGGCCAGCGGCGCTGTCATACTGACGCATCAGTCAGTAGAGACCAGGTCCGGACATGGACCGGGTCCGCGAACGCCGGTACGGCGGCAACCCGCCGGCATCCGGTGCCGAAGGAGATGGGACGATGGCCGTGCTCGCCGATGCCGCGGGCACTACGGGAACGCTCGGAGAGCTGACCCGCAACGAGGAGCAGTGCTTCCTCGCCCGCCAACCCCACTCCCGCGAGCTGACGGAGCGGGCGCGCCGCAGCCTGGCCGGCGGTGCAACCTCGTCGTGGATGATCGCCCGCCCCGCGGCCGTATGGGTCAGCCACGGTGCCGGCTCGAAGGTCTACGACGTCGACGGGACCGAGTACGTCGACCTCCACGGGGGCTATGGCGCCATGCTCGTCGGTCACGCCCACCCCGCCGTCGTCGAGGCGGTCAGCCGGCGAGTGCGTCTCGGGACGCACTTCGCCCAGCCGACGGAGGACGCCATCGTCGTGGCCGAGCAGCTCGGCGCTCGCTTCGGGTTGCCGCTCTGGCGGTTCACGAACTCCGGCACGGAGGCGACGATGGACGCCGTCCATCTGATGCGGGCCATCACCGGCCGGGACCTCATCGTCAAGGTCGAGGGCTCGTACCACGGCCACCACGACGCCGTGATGGCCAGCTACCTCAACGAGCCCGAGGAGCTGGGGCCGCGCGAGCGACCGTGGAGCCCGGCGGGCGGGGCCGGCATCCCCCAGGCCATGCTCGATCTCGTGGTGGTCGTGCCGTACAACGACCTCGAGGTGCTGGAAGCCCGGCTGGAGGCCTTCGACGGGCAGGTCGCAGGCATGATCATCGAGCCGATGATGATGAACGCCGGCATCATCCCCCCGGCCCCCGGGTACCTAGAGGGCGTGCGGGAGCTGACTCGCCGCCACGGCGTGCTGCTCGCCTACGACGAGGTGAAGACCGGGCTCACGGTGGGCCCGGGCGGCGCGACGGCTCTGTTCGGCGTCGAGCCGGACATCGTGTGCCTGGCCAAGGCCATGGGCGGCGGCCTGCCCTGCGGTGCCATCGGGGGCACGGCCGAGGTCATGGGCGCCATCGCCGACGGCCGCTACGAGCAGGTCGGCACGTTCAACGGCAACCCACTGACGATGGCCGCGGCGCGGGCGACGCTCACCGAGGTGCTCACTCCCGAGGCGTACAGCCGGTTCGATCACCTCGGCCGGGTGATGATGGACGCTTCGCTGCGGGCCTTGCACGACGCCGGCATCGCCGCTTACGGGCGCCGGTTCGGCGCCAAGGGGTGCCTCGTGTTCCACCACGAGCCGGTGCGCGACTACCGGGGCTTCCTCGCCATCGACAACGGCGCCAGCCACCTCCACTGGCTGGTGCAGCACAACGGAGGGGTGTTCCTGCCACCGTGGGGCAAGAGCGAGCAGTGGACGCTCTCGGCCCAGCACGACCTGGCCGACGCCGAGCGATTCGTCGCCAACGTCGAGCG